>JABFRF010000103.1 GCA_013141315.1 Gallionella sp.
AAGGCGGATCGTTTCCAAGTCGCGCATCTCACCGACCAGAATCACATCTGGGTCTTCGCGCAGCGCACTGCGCAGAGCGTTTTGAAAAGACAAAGTGTGGGGGCCAACTTCGCGTTGGTTAATCAAGCACTTTTTACTTTCATGGACAAATTCGATTGGGTCTTCCACCGTTAAGATGTGTCCCATTTCATTTTCATTACGGTGATTCACCATTGCGGCGAGCGTAGTGGATTTACCCGAACCCGTTGGGCCAGTTACCAATACTAAGCCTCGCGGGAAATCTGCGATGGACTCAAAAATTTTTGGTGCTTTCAAATCTTCCAGTGAAAGAATTTTTGATGGAATGGTACGCATCACCGCGCCCGCGCCACGATTATGAACAAATGCGTTGACGCGAAAACGCGCCAGTCCAGGAATCTCAAACGAGAAGTCGATTTCTTTATTTTCTTCGTAAGCTTTGCGCTGCCCATCGTTCATAATGTCGTACACCAAAGCGTGTACTTCTTTGTGCTCCATAGCGGGGAGGTTGATTCGGCGGATGTCGCCATGCACGCGTATCATCGGTGGCAAACCTGCGGAAAGGTGTAAATCGGAAGCTTTGTTCTTAACGCTAAAGGCAAGCAGTTCGGTGATATCCATTATAATCTTCCCTTATTTTTTAACTGCATGATTCGTGAATTGGTAACGTGTTAGATTATGACAACAATCGCTTCTAACTTGCAAGCTGTGCGTACTGAAATCAAGCGTTCGGTGAGTCAGTCAGGTCGTCGTTTGGATGACGTACAGTTACTAGCAGTGAGTAAAACATTTGTCGCGAATGCGTTGCGCGAGGCGTATCAAGCGGGTCAACGCGACTTCGCTGAAAACTATGTGCAAGAAGCCTTAGACAAGATGGCGGCGCTGCAAGATTTAGCGATAACGTGGCATTTTATCGGGCCGATACAAAGCAACAAAACTCGCGCCATTGCAGAAAATTTTGCATGGGTGCATAGCGTGGATAGACTGAAAATTGCTGAACGATTATCCGAGCAACGCCCTGCGAATATGCCGCCATTGCAGATATGCTTGCAAGTGAATATCAGCAACGAAAAAAGTAAAAGCGGCGTTGCGTCGAATGAGGTGGAGGAGTTGGCGTACGCCATTGCCAAGTTACCCAATTTGAAGTTGTGTGGACTAATGGCGATTCCCGCTCCTAGCGATGACGTTGCGACACAACGAACAGGCTTTGCGCGGTTGCGGCAACTGCGTGACAAGCTTAATTTACATGGCTTGCAGCTCGATACCTTGTCCATGGGCATGTCGCATGATTTTTCAGCAGCGATTGCGGAAGGTGCAACGATGGTGCGTATAGGCACAGCAATTTTTGGCAACCGAACTTGAAAAATTAACACTCCCTCTCCCCTTGCGGGAGAGGGTTGGGGAGAGGGGTGTATGAACATAGTATTTATCGGCGGTGGCAACATGGCGACTGCTTTGATTGGCGGTTTAATCGGCAAAGGCTTTTCAGCTACTCAAATTAGCGTAGTGGAGATCAATGCGGATAGTCGCGCCAAGTTGCAACAAGATTTTGCGGTTCGTGCCGTTGAGACCATAGCAGAAGGCGTACAGGGCAGTGACTGCATCGTGCTGGCAGTGAAGCCGCAGCAGCTGCTTGTAGTGGCGCAACAGCTTGCCCCTGTGTTGAATAAACAACAGCTGCTCATTTCTATTGCAGCAGGCATCCGCGCACAGGATTTAGCGCGCTGGGCAAATAGTCAGAACGTAGTGCGCGCCATGCCCAACACCCCTGCTTTGATACAAGCTGGCATGACAGGTTTGTATGCATTACCAACGGTCAGTGCAACGCAACGTGAGCAAGCACAAAATATTCTCGCCGCTGTGGGCGAGACATTGTGGCTGCAAAACGAAGCGATGTTGGATGCGGTGACGGCGATTTCTGGCAGCGGCCCTGCTTATGTTTTTTATATGATAGAGGCGTTGCAGCAGGCGGCAATCACGCAGGGATTCAATGCCCACGAAGCCCGTCAATTAAGCCTTGCGACCTTTCTGGGAGCAAGCAAATTAGCGGCTTGCAGCGCGGATGATGTGGGCACGCTACGCGCTAAAGTCACTTCTAAAAACGGCACGACCGAGCGAGCGTTGATGAGCTTGGCTGAAAATAATGTTGCGCAGCATATCGCTCAAGCAGCACAAGCTGCCGCAGCGCGTTCCCGCGAAATGGGCGATGAATTGGGTAAAGCATAATGTTCACCGAGATCACGCAATTTTTGTTGAATGTATTTTTGCAAGGCTTCGCCAGCTTGTTGCTGTTTCGATTTTTACTGCAATGGTTACGTACGCCGCTGCGTAATCCGCTGGGTGAATTCATCATGGCGATTACCGACTTCGTCGTGTTGCGCGCGCGTCGCTACGTTCCTTCGCTGTGGCTGCTCGATACCGCAACCTTGCTGTTGGCTTTCATCGTTGAGTTTATATATTTGACCTTAACTCATGTGGTGTTGACCGGACATTCGATGTTGAATTTCCCCTCACTCGGCTTAATGATGTTGAGCGTGGTGGAGCTGCTAAAAATGAGCGTGTACTTGCTGATGGGCGCGTTAATCGCACAAGCAATTTTGTCCTGGGTGAATCCTTACACACCACTCGCGCCTTTACTGTCATCCATTACGCAACGATTTTTGCGACCCATACAACGTGTTTTGCCGTTAATGGGCAATGTGGATTTGTCACCGCTGGTGCTGATTGTGACTTGCCAAATCATTTTGTTTGCGCCGATTGCGATACTGGAAAATATGGCATTACGACTTTTCTAAATGAGTGCCTGGTATCGACTTCATGCTGAAGGGATTACCCTGAGCTTACATGTTCAGCCCGGTGCCAAACGTAGCGAAATTGTTGGGCTGCACGGCGATGCACTCAAAATAAAGCTCGCCGCTCCGCCCGTTGAAGGGCGCGCCAACGAAGCATTGTTAAAATTCGTTGCTGAATTATTTGATGTGCCACTGCGCAATGTCGAACTTAAACAAGGCGAACAATCGCGGCGTAAAGTGGTAGTAATTTTAGCGAGCAAGGTTAGCCCTGAAACGTTGCTCACATCAAAATAACGTCGTACTGCTCTTGACTGTATAACGTCTCAACCTGCATAGATATTGGCTTGGCAATGAATTCAGAAAGCTCGGCGAGGGCTTGCGATTCTTCTTCCAAAAACAAATCGATCACTTGTTGGGAGCCAAGGATGCGGTATTCACGTGCATTAAATTGGCGCGCTTCGCGGAGAATTTCGCGGAGAATTTCGTAGCACACAGTCTGCGCGGTTTTTAGTTCGCCGCGCCCGTGGCACACCGGGCAAGGCTCGCACAGCACATGCGCCAAACTTTCGCGGGTGCGCTTGCGCGTCATTTCCAATAGACCTAATGAAGAAAACCCATTCACGCTGATACGGGTGTGATCGCGTGATAAGGCTTTTTGAAATTCTTCCAACACCGCATCGCGATGTTCTTGGGTGTCCATGTCGATAAAATCGCAAATGATAATGCCGCCCAAATTTCGCAAGCGTAGTTGCCTTGCAATCACTTGCGTGGCTTCCAAATTGGTTTTGAAGATGGTGTCATCAAAGTTACGCAGTCCAACAAATCCGCCCGTGTTTACGTCAACCGTGGTCATCGCTTCGGTTTGATCGATGATGAGATAGCCACCCGACTTAAGGTCAACTCGCTTGGATAGCGCACGCTCAATTTCTTCTTCTACACCATACAAATCAAACAGTGGGCGTACCCCAGGGTAGTGTTCTAACTTGGCAATCGCTGAAGCGTTATAGTCGTTGGCAAATTCCAACATTTTCTGATGGGTAGTGCGTGAATCAACCAAAATTTTGGTGGTGGTATCACTGACAAAATCGCGCATCACACGCAAGCTGAGATTCAAATCTTGATAAAGTAATTGCGGCGCACTGGCAGTTTTAACGGTATTTTTTAAGTTATCCCACAACTTGTCGAGGTATGAAATATCCGCCTGAAAATCAGGATCGGCAGCCGCTTCTACAGCCGTACGAATGATGTATCCGCCTTGATGATCGGCAGGCATTGCCGCTTGTAATTTGGCACGCAGGGCATCGCGCTGTTCTTCATCTTCAATACGTTGTGACACGCCAACATGCGTTTCTTGCGGAAGAAAAACCAGCAATCGTCCGGCAATACTGAGTTGTGTAGTCAGCCTGGCTCCCTTAGAGCCGATGGGTTCTTTGATAACTTGCACAAGCAGCGATTGCCCCTCAAAAATAATTTTCTCGATGGGTTTGGGCTGCTCTTCGTTGTGATTGTTTGCCCAAATATCGGCGACGTGCAGGAAAGCGGAACGCTCCAGCCCGATATCAATGAACGCTGATTGCATACCAGGCAATACGCGAACCACTTTGCCGTAATAAACGTTGCTGACGATGCCACGGCTGCTGCTGCGTTCGATATGTAAATCTTGCACCACACCAAGTTGCATCACCGCCACGCGAGTTTCTTGTGGGGTGACGTTAATCAGAATTTCTTCACTCATGGGGTTGGATAGTTAAAGCGTTGTAGCAATTGCACGGTTTCAAATAGCGGTAAGCCCATCACGCCGGAATAGCTGCCGGAGATGTGTTCGATAAATGCCGCAGCTTGGCCTTGTATGCCATATCCGCCGGCCTTGTCGTTGTATTCTTTGGTGAGCAAATAGCGGCGGATGCGATCTTCGTTCAGAGTGGTGAATCGTACCGTGGAAGTGGAAACAGCCAACTCGATTTGATCCCCCAGTGTAATCGCGACCGCGCTGAGTACCTGATGTTCGCGGCCAGAAAATTCGCGCAACATTTCTGCTGCATGCTCGGCATTTTTGGGTTTGCCGAAAATTTTTCCATCCAAGGTGACCGTCGTATCAGCTGCTAATACAGGGAAGATGGGTAAGTTGCGATAGCGCAATAATTGGTAGCCTTTGTTGGCTTTTTCTTGGCAGATGCGTTTCACATACTCTTCGGGATGCTCAACCGCTTGCGGTGTCTCATCCACATCCACCCCGCGCTTGGGGTCATCGCGTAACAACAACATTTCGAAATTGATGCCAACTTGTTTGAGTAACTCACGGCGACGCGGGCTTTGCGATGCGAGGTAGATACGCTGCTGTTTAATCATGGCCATAAACAAATCCTCAAACGAGTTGCGACCGTATAAATGTAAGATACTTGCGTGCTATTCACGGTGATAAGGGTGATTGTGCATCAAGCTATGGGCACGATACAACTGTTCAGCCAATAATACCCTGACAAATGCGTGTGGCAAGGTCAACGCAGACAATGCCATTAGGTGCTGCGCGGCCAGCTTCACCGTTTCGTGCAGCCCATCTGCACCGCCGATAATGAAGGCGACATCTTGCCCGCCGCGCATCCAATTTTCCATCTGTGCGGCAAGTTGCTTGGTGGTGGGTGTTGCACCACGTTCATCTAATGCAATCTTTAAGCTGCTCGCAGGCAAGGCATGCAGAATACGTTGCGCTTCAGCTTGCATGATTTGTTCGGTGGTTTTGCCTGAGGTGCGCGACTCAGGTTTGATTTCCAGTAGCTCAATTTTAGCTTCGCGCGGCATGCGCTTGATGTATTCGTTAAACCCCTGCGTAATCCAATCGGGCATTTTGTTTCCGACTGAGACGATGATGAGCTTCATGTCATACGCACTGGAAGGAAGTCAAAAACATTTGTCCACGAAAAACTAAAGACACGAAAGAAAAACAGAAGCGATGATGATTGCGATTCTGCTTTTGATTTGTTCGTGCTTTTCGTGTCGTTCGTGGACAAATGTTTTGCCAAGATCAATTCAGCGCGCGGTGTTATTTTGTTCCCGCCAGCTTGGGCCGCGCAGCCTGCGCCTTGCTCCACAACTCTTCCAGGTTGTAATACTCGCGTATCGCGGGTTGCATGATGTGGACTAACACTTCGCCCAAATCCACTAATATCCATTCACCGCTGTCTTCGCCTTCGCGCCCGATAATCTCCTCGCCTTGCTCTTTCAGCTTAATCACCACGTTATCCGCAAGCGCTTTGGTTTGACGGCGGGAAGTCGCGCTGGCGATGATCATGCGATCAAACAGCGAGCTAAGTTTGCTGGTATCGATGACGGTGATGTCGGTGGCTTTGATGTCTTCCAGTGCGGCGACAACGGCTTTGGTTTTATCTTCAGTATTTAGCATGGTGTGTACAAGTGATGTTGGTGAATGTAGTCCGCTACCGAATTGGGTAATAGATAACGGATGGTGCGTTGTTCGGCGATGCGACTGCGAATTAGCGTTGCCGAAATTTCTAACTTGGGGATGCTCAAAACCGCAATGCCTCCGTGTGCTTGTTGACTCAATGTGGACGCAGCACACAAGCGTGTTTGGTAATGTTCGCGCAACGCTGCGGGTGCAGTAACAATGCGCTCTGCTATGGTGAAACCGGGGCGATAACCCACCACGATATGTGCCAATTCAAATAATTGCTCCCATTCATGCCAGGTGTGCAATTGCAAAAACGCATCGCCGCCCATCAGCAAACAGAGGGGTCGTTGCTCACCCAACTCTACGCGCAAATCGCGTAGCGTATCTACGGTATAACACTTCGCTGCGCGCTTAACTTCACGCTCGTCTAAAATAAAAGCAGGCTGATCGACAATTGCCAACTCCACCATTTCACTGCGCTGTTGTGCAGATACTTGTGGCATGTCCCGATGCGGCGGCGTTCCGGTTGGAATAAAGCGGATTTCCTGCAATCCTGCCAACTCCAACATTTCTTCTGCAAGCCTCAAATGACCATAATGAATCGGGTTAAACGTGCCGCCGAAAATGCCGATAGGTTTCAACGGTGGTGCGATTCCATCACAGCGCGAGATGGCGAATGTCAGCCAGCACTTGGCTGAGGTACACCGCGAAGCGAGCACCCAATGCGCCGTCAATTACGCGATGATCGTAAGACAACGACAGTGGCAACATCAAGCGTGGCACAAACGCGCCATCCTTCCACACAGGTTTCATGCTGGAACGCGACACGCCCAGAATAGCTACTTCCGGCGCATTGATGATAGGCGTGAACGCCGTGCCACCGATGCCCCCCAAGCTGGATATGGTGAAGCATCCGCCTTGCATATCGACGGCGGGAATTTTTTTCTCACGCGCTTTAACGCTGATTTCGCCCAATTCTTTGGCGAGTTGGACGATGCCTTTTTTGTCCACATCACGCAGCACAGGCACCATTAAGCCATCCGGTGTGTCGACTGCTACGCCGATGTGAAAGTATTGTTTGAGTACCAAATTTTCGCCGCTAGCATCCAGCGAGGCATTGAACTCAGGGAATTTTTGCATCGCCGCGACCACTGCTTTGAGCATAAATGCCAAAGGGGTGATTTTGATATTTTGTGAAGCGTATTCCGCACCGAGTTCTTTACGGAAGGCTTCCATATCGGTGATGTCCGCCTCGTCAAATTGCGTCACGTGGGGAATCGTCACCCAGTTGCGATGCAAGTTTGCGCCGGAGATTTTCTTAATGCGCGACAACGGCTTGGTTTCAATTGCGCCAAATTTGGCGAAGTCGATTACAGGCGAAGCCAATACCTGCAGGCCATTACCGCCTGCGCCACGCGGTTGTGCCAGCGCAGCTTTTACGTAATTTTGAATATCGTCTTTGGTAACGCGACCTTTAACCCCGTTGCCTTTAACC
>JABFRF010000051.1 GCA_013141315.1 Gallionella sp.
TTAAACCGCATCTGGTGGAACTCCTAAGTATTGGACTAAGACGCTAGAAACTGCGTCTAAGCCACTACTTAAAGCGATTACGCCGCCTGCATGGTGTTCGCTGCATCCACAAAAAGAAATTTAGAGTCACCACGGACTCAAGGCATAAATTGCCTATTGCAGAAAATTTACTCAACCGACAGTTCAATCCAAGCCGTCCCAATCAGATTTGGGTGGCAGACATCACGTACATTCACACCGATGAGGGCTGGTTGTTTGGTGAAACAACTAGCCATTCGACTAAGCTGGCAAACTACGCCAGCCAAGTCGCTGGTTATCTAGCTGCCATCAAAGATTTGTATAGCTGTGAAATTGTGGGTTGGGCGATGGATAAGCAATGACCAAGCAACTGGTGCTGGATGCTTTGCGTGCGGCGTATTGGCGCAAGAAACCTTCAGCCGGTCTACTGCATCACTCAGACCGTGGCAGCCAATATTGCAGCAAGGCCTATCGAGACTTGCAAAAGAGCTACAAGATGCTGACCTCGATGCCCCAAAGGGAGGCAATCCACTATGCGACAAGCCGCATGTGGAATTGTCACAGTCGCAAAGGGGATTGCTGGGACAACGCACCGATGGAGAGTTTCTTCGGCACTTTGAAAAATGAAAGCCTGCATCATTACCACTTCGCCACACGTGAGCAGGCACGACGTGTCGTGTTTGAATATATCGAGGTCTTTTATAATCGCATCAGGCGGCACGCCAAGATCGGCAACAACTCACCCGCCGAATATGCCAACAGCTTTTATGCAAAAACTTTTAAGAATGCTGCATAATTCCCAGACTTGCCCGTCCACTGTTTCGGGTCTCGCTCATCATCCCTTAAGCAAGTTTCACACCCATATAACTACTATCTATGCACGAAAAAATACAATTCATGGTTCACATCACCGCTAGCCTGAACAATATAAAAAATCGGCCAGGGTTACTCGCATTTTTTTCAGTAGCAACGTTCATTGCTTCACTTTATCTTACGTTCGAACCGCGCTTCGAAACTAACGATGATGTCATGATGTCGATGATTGCCCATGGCTATGGAATTGCAGCATATGGATCCCCTCAACTGGTTTATTCCAATGTATTGTGGGGTTATTTAATACGCAGCATACCTTCAATCAATGGCATATTGGGCTATTCAATCGCCACAATACTAGTCTTATTGGTAATTGGCTGGGTCATGCTATTTATCCTACTTCGTCTTGGCAAAGGCTACCTGCTTAGCTTACTCCTCACCACTTTAGTCATTGCATATCCAGCACTATTTCCTCAATTCACCATGAACGCAGGTCTTCTTACAGTTACTGCCATTCTAGGGTGGCAGCTATTTGCAAAATTCGGAAGGAAGCGGGATTTAGGAGTTGCTTGTTTACTTGCCTTTTTCGGCTACTTGATACGAGATTCTGAATTTTTTCTGGTTATGTGCGTAGCGTCACCTTTGTTACCATGGACAATATTACGCAAACAGCGGCAAATGCAAATTGCATTTTTATTGTTGGGTACAGCTATTGTAATGTCAGCAGTTTTCGATCATTGGTCGTACCAAAAACCGGAGTGGCAGCAGTTTAAAGAATTTAATACCGTGCGCATCCCTTTCACCGACTATGGTGCAGGCGAACACATTAAACGCCACCCTGAAATCACATCTCGCCAAGGTTTTTCAACTAACGACATTGACTTATTATCAAATTGGTTTTTTATTGATCCAAAAATCGCCAATCCTATAGCTCTAAGTGCCATGCTGAAAGAGCTTGGGCCTCTACCCATTCAAGAAGGCAGCATTCAATCAGGATTAAAATCCATTGAATTACTAAATACACCAGCATTGGTATCATTGCTAGTACTCGCTCTATTCCTGTTCATGCTATTGCCACGGCGGCAAACAACATTTGTGTGGGGTCTTTGTTTGCTGGCATTTTTCACAATGGGAATTTTGGGAAGACCGGGTATATCAAGGGTGTATTTCCCGTTAATCAGCTTGTTACTCATCATACCCATTTATTTGGGGAGTTATACAAGTAAAATTCGACAATACATTATTTTATTAGTGTTTATAGCCTGGGCTGTAAACGCTTATTTAATTACACCCTTAGCTTTTTGGAATAAACAATGGGCTCAACAAGTACAAAAAGACACCTATAACCTAAGCAAAGAACCTACTGTTATTTGGGGTGGGGGGAAGTTTGGAACAAATATTGGATTCCCATACGTATTTGTATTTCCTGTATTATCTAAAACAATAAATATTCCAATTTTTGAATTGTACGGACTGAACCCCTTTACCCTTGCGCCATTCTCAATGGTCAACACTCAACAAAAAATTAACCATTCAATCATAGAAAACTTACAAACCACAACAGGAATTCGTATGATCGGCTCACCGGATAAGATTGAGATGCTACGGATTTATTGCAATCAACACCTGAACGCACAGCTTTATGACATGACTGAGTCTAAGTCCAGGTCATTCCTAATACACCGAGTACGGTGCGAAAAATGGCCGTGAAAATTTCTGAATAAACATGAATAACATTCCTTTTAACAAACCCCACATGACAGGTCGTGAACTTTGGCACATCGCCCAAGCCCACACCAATGGTCACCTTGCTGGCGATGGTATGTTCACCAAAAAATGCCACGCTTGGCTAGAGGCTCGAACAGGCACTCGCAAGGCATTGCTCACTCACTCGTGTACCGCTGCGTTGGAAATGGCGGCCATCCTTGCCGATATTCAGCCGGGTGATGAAATCATCATGCCTTCTTACACTTTTGTTTCAACAGCCAATGCTTTTGTGTTACGCGGTGGCATTCCCGTGTTTGTAGATATTCGTCCCGATACACTCAACATTGATGAAACTAAAATTGAAGCTGCGATCACGCCGCGCACCAAGGCGATAGCCCCAGTGCATTACGCGGGCGAGGCGTGTGAGATGGATGTCATTATGGGCATCGCCAAACGTCATAATCTGCTGGTAATTGAGGATGCCGCGCAAGCCGTGATGTCCACTTACAAAGGTAAAGCACTCGGCGCGATTGGGCATCTTGGCGCGTACTCCTTTCACGAAACCAAAAACATTATTTCGGGTGAAGGTGGCGCGTTGTTGGTCAATGATGAACGCTTTGCCGAGCGTGCGGAAATCATCCGTGAGAAAGGCACCAATCGCAGCCAATTCTTTCGTGGTCAGGTCGATAAATATACTTGGGTAGATATTGGCTCGTCCTATTTACCAGGTGAAGTCATCGCTGCTTTTTTATGGGCGCAAATGGAAGAAGCCGAAAGCATCACTCAAAAACGTTTAGATATTTGGCAAAAATATCATCAAGCTTTTTCTTCACTTGAAGATGCGGGCAAGTTACGCCGCCCCATCATTCCAGAGCATTGCCAGCACAATGCGCACATGTATTACGTTTTACTGGAATCAGTAGAAAAACGCACTGAAGTTATTGCGCAACTCAAAGCGCAAGGCGTGAATGCAGTGTTCCACTATGTGCCGCTCCACAGCGCGCCTGCTGGAAAAAAATACGCGCGCACCAGCGGAACGATGCAATACACCGATGCTTTATCAGAGCGACTATTACGTTTGCCTTTGTGGGTGGGTATGGGTGATGCGCAAGATAAAGTTATTGCCGAACTACACAACGCGCTCGGCTAAAAAAACATCAAGCTTTCTTCACCACCTTCATCGCCGTTGGCCACCATGCCCTCGATATCAGACTGAGCAGTTGCGGACCGTTATGCTAGTATGGATTCAATGATTGCCCCGTTGTCGCTTATTACTTCCGCACTCAATTCAGGCAACCGACGTAGCAGCGAAACTTAATTATCCTAATAAACCAATTTCCATGTGTGATAAAGGTCATCGGTCATACCGTATTTTCAGCAGAGGTCATTCACTTTGGAGCCGATTCCTACTTTCTTGAGGATTACCACACTTCGTTGCTCACTAAATCTTTATTTCTTCATCAAGAGCTTCCTTTTCCCAAGGATAATCTCAACTTTGGCTTGGTATGGAATTGCGGTATAGCTACTTTGCGTTTATCTCACCTACATCGCACCATACCCTTTTAATTGTAATCGGGGTGGCTTGGTAAACTATGTCCTGTCTCAATTGCCCCCACATATGCTCGCCACAGTAATTTCGTAGCAACTCAAATTCACTTGGTAAGGCAACTATTAGAATCCCTGTCGTCGATCGTAAACCTTTCAGCAGCCCACGTCCTTCCATTTGCTCTAAGTTTGCTACAGAGAAAGGGGCGTGCGTAAACGAATTCAAGCCATAAATCCTGATGTGGCGCGCATCGGAATCATTGGCTAATAGCGGAAAGGCATAATCGTACCGAAAACTGTCACCCCATACAACGACAGGCTCGGGCGGAAAAGCAACAATATGTTTGTTAATTTGGAGTACCAAATAATTGGCCTGAAAAGCCAATGGCATAATGAGATAGCCACATCCAAAACTGGCCACCAAGAGTAACGACGCAGGCATCCATTGCCATTTACCCTCTTTATTCTTTCCGAACATCAGGGGTGCAACTAGTAGCAGACTCAGCAAGGGAACATACACCCTAAATATGCCGGGACGCCCCATGAAGCCCATAGTAAAAATGGCAGCCAGACAAAGCAACAAGGTTAGCGCCACCGGCCAACGTGGCATCAACACAAGAAGTAGAAGTGCCGACAAAAGCACTGGCAGCAACACTGGGCTTGAAAGTTTCTTAATTGATTCAAAACCAGACTGAACACTCCCCTCCTGCATGGGAAACTGGCTGAGTTCAGCCAGCATCGCATTCAAAGGCTTTGTGTCAAACATCTGCGTATCTACAAAAAACCAATGGCTAATCAGGTCAACATCGTTCAAAGAGTAACCATGACGTGCCAAGATTTCTGGATGTTGCTTGATATGTTCGCCAGCACCGTAATCGGTAAAGGGTAACCGTACCGAATTAAACTCTTTAAAATGTTGCCATTCAGGCGTACTGTAAGACCAATGATCAAGGACACTCGCCGTCGCAATCGCTGCCCCTAACAGCAAAAATGCAACCTGCATCTGTCGCCGTTTTACTAATTCGCGCCACGGCAGCAAAGGCAATGCCACACCCAACACCAACAAGAACTCTGTGTCGCGTATCAGGTAGCCGAAGAACGCGAGCAGACAGGCAACTAGCAGATTACCTAAACCTCCCAATCGTGCATAAACCTGCCAGCCAAGGATGGCGGATACGGTTAATAGACCAGCATTGACCGTGAATTGAGGAAACAAGGTTGGTGTAAAAAGAAGCAAAGTCACTGCCAGAGAACTCGCAATATATCCAACGCCAAGTCTGATTAGAAAATATAGCGTTGCCCAGCCAATAACCAGCAAGGTCCCGAGTGTAGCTATTGAATACCCCAATACCCCGTAGATTGAAGGAATAGCACGAACCAGATGACCCCAAAGCACATTGGAGAAAACTAGGTTAGGTGATCCATATGCAACTATCCCATATCCGTGTGCAATCATAGACATGGTCACATCATCATTGGTTTGCCAAGACAGATCAAATGTCATACATAGTAATGAAATAAGAACTGCCATCCAAAGCAATGCAAACAGTGCTGGATGACCTTTCATTTTCTGACACAGGTTAGCAATCATAGTCGACACCCTCACAATATTAACCTTCGTAACGCCTGACACGACGAATATCCTGCCAAGTGTTTAACACACATATCGATTTAACATCCACATTTGATTTTTTTCCTAGTCAGGTAACGATACCTCGTATGAGGGCTGAAAAAAATCCCAAGCATCAGCCCTTTTTCACCACCTGCATCGCCGTCGCTACCATACCAGCGATATCTGCCGCGTTGCCGGGCAAGATCATGGTATTGCCTTGCTTGGCGATGTTGCCAAACGCATCGACGAAACGTTCTGCAACTTTTAGGTTAACGGCTGTAAGTCCGCCTTCAGCTTGCGTTGCAGCGGCAACGACGCGGATGGATTCCGCAGTCGCATTGGCAACTAGCAATAACGCTTCTGCTTCGCCTTGAGCGTTGTTAATCGCGGCTTGTTTAGAGCCTTCTGACTCGCGTATCGATGCGGTCATTTTGCCTTCGGCGAGGTTAATTTCTTCTTGCTTCTTGCCTTCTGATTGGGCAATCAGCGCGCGCTTTTCACGTTCGGCAGTAATTTGTTTTTGCATCGATGCTAATACTTGTTGCGGCGGTGTAATGTCTTTTATTTCGTAGCGTAAAACTTTCACGCCCCAATTCGGGCTAGCCTCATCAAGCGCAAACACTACCGTACGATTGATTGCGTCGCGGTCTTCCAAAAGCTTATCCAAATCACGTTTGCCACATTCCGAGCGCAGCGCGGTTTGCGCCAGCATAGTGATGGCCGCAAGGTAATTCGATGTGCCGTAGCTGGCGCGCGCAGCATCAGTGACTTGGTAATACAACACACCGTCCACTTGCACCTGCGTATTGTCGCGCGTGATGCAAACTTGCGGAGCGATGTCGATCGGAAATTCGGTCAGGCGATGTTTGTAAGCAATCCGATCCATAAACGGAATCACGATATTCAATCCAGGCTCAAGCGTGGCTTGATATTTACCCAGCCGCTCCACCACCCAAGCGTTTTGCTGCGGAATAATTTTGATTGTTTGAAACGCTAAAAAAATCGCAAATGCACCCAAGCCAATCACAAACATATCCATAATTTTCTCCTTACTCGATGATTAAAATTGAGCCAACCATTTCTTTAATGTGCCATGTGGTTTTTGCAGAATCACATGCCGCAACGCTAGCCAATTCAGCATCCCATTCCGCGCCACGATACGAAACACGGGCATGACGCGCATCTGTCCAACTCGCAATCTGGACACTTTGCCCAATGTCGTAAGCCAAGTGGGATTGCTGCGCTGGCTTGGCTTGCTTTTGCCGCCAACGATAAATCGCCGCAACGCTCACGCTACATAACAAAGCCGCCATCACCGCTTGCCCGCTCCATGCCACACCCATAAACGCCGCCAGCCCCGCAGCAGCCAAGCCAACCGCCACCGCCAGCAAATAAAAAGTACCACTAAACATTTCCGCGATAACCAACACCACCGCTGCCAACCACCAAATCCAATAGGCTTCCATCTCTACTCCTGATTTTGTAACATGTGCATTCTGCCACGTTTGGTTTAAGCATACGCCGCCATTCCATGGACTCCGCAACGTAGCGAACTACCCGCCGTTACTCCTACCACTTTACTCAGATATTTTGCTATGATTCTGCGCTGAAATAAATTTATTTTTCCTTTTTTAACACTCACTCAAGAAATAACTACCATGACTATAAAATCATTTCACCCTCCCGCACGCACTTTAATGGGCCCTGGCCCTTCCGACGTTAATCCGCGCATCCTCGAAGCCATGTCGCGCCCGACTATAGGTCATCTTGACCCAATGTTTGTGGCAATGATGGATGAAATGAAAGCGTTGTTGCAGTACGCATTCCAAACTAAAAATCCTTTGACGCTGCCTGTCTCCGCACCAGGTTCAGCAGGTATGGAAATGTGTTTCGTTAACCTGGTTGAGCCAGGTGACAAAGTCATCGTTTGTCAGAACGGCG
>JABFRF010000055.1 GCA_013141315.1 Gallionella sp.
GATAACAGCAAAGCCGCGCTACAGGGACGTGAATTATTTTGGGTGGACAACGCGGTCGACTTGTTCTTTTTGCAGATACAAGGTTCGGGCCGCATTGAGTTACCAGACGGTAGCTTGATGAAGGTGGGTTACGCCGATCAGAACGGACATCCTTATACTTCCATCGGAAAGAAGTTGGTGGAAGCGGGCGCGATGAAGCTGGAAGAAGTGTCAATGCAAGGCATCAAAAAATGGGCGGCGCGCCACCCTGAAAAGTTGGATGCCATGCTGGAAAAAAATGCCAGTTATGTATTTTTCCGTGAATTCCCTAATGATTTATCTGCTCCGTTGGGCGCGCTGGGCGTGCCATTGACTGAGGAATATAGCATCGCAGTGGACACGCGAACGATTCCCCTCGGCTCACCCGTTTTTCTTGCGACGACCTATCCCGACACGGCGCAACCCTTAAATCGCTTGATGATGGCGCAAGATGTCGGCGGCGCAATCAGAGGCCCGGTGCGTGCGGATTTTTTCTGGGGCTTTGGCGAGCAAGCGGGAATGCAGGCGGGTAAGATGAAGCAGAAGGGTCAAATGTGGGTGTTGTTTCCCAAAGGTGCAGAGCCTGTCATGGCACCCTAAGCGTTGATTAAGTCTGTTTGATCACAACCGTATGACTTTCTCCGACTAGATGCTTTATAGCGCTGGCACGCACCCGTTGAACTGAGGCGGCAATGGCTGAATTATCATTACATTGTTTAGCTATTTCGCCCACGTCAACCGCCCTCGCCACAGCTAACAGCTGTAATAAATATTCCGCTTGCGGGTAGTCATCCTGTTCATGGCCAGTTCGTCCGCGTGCATCGGATGCGCAAACTTGTAGTAATTGCGTAAAGCGTTCAGGTCTGCGCCACGCATCGGCTGATTGAAATAATTTGATGATAGTTTCGGCGCGCAGTTCGTTGGCGCGATGAATGTCGCCGTGATAGCGAGCAGCTAATAAAGCGAGGTCACGACATTCGCTGGGTACTCTCAAACGTTGTGATAGTTTTTTGACTAGCTCAACGCTGCGCGATTCGTGTCCGATGTGGCGCGGCAATATATCTTTGGGGGTGGTGGCTTTGCCTAGATCGTGGGTCAGTGCGGCGAAACGAACTTCCAGTGCGTAATCGTGTTGCGCTGCGTCATCGACCACCATCATGGTGTGGATGCCGCAATCAATTTCAGGGTGATGTTTTTCAGGTTGTGGCACGCCGAATAATGCATCGACTTCGGGGATTATTTTAGCCAACGCATCGCAGCTACGCAGTGTCTCAAAAAATCGCGAGGGATTTTTTTCCATCAGGCCACGCGCCAATTCTTGCCACACGCGCTCTGCCACCAAGGCATCAACTTCGCCGTTGTTCACCATGTCGCGCATCAACACTAATGTTTCTGGTGCGATGCTGAAATCAAACCGTGCCGCAAAGCGCGCTGCGCGTAAAATTCGTACGGGGTCTTCATTAAACGCTGCGCTGACGTGACGTAAAACTCCAGCGCGCAAATCGGTGATGCCGTTATGGGGATCGATTAAATTTCCCTCATCATCTTGCGCAATAGCGTTGATGGTGAAATCTCGTCGCAGTAAATCTTGTTCTAGTGTGACATCGGCTGCGGCATATACGGCGAAACCTTGGTAACCCCGCGCAGTCTTGCGCTCGGTGCGCGCTAAGGCATATTCCTCATGGGTTTTGGGATGCAGAAAAACTGGGAAATCTTTCCCGACGGGCTGAAAGCCTTGCGCCACCATATCTTCCGGTGTGCTGCCAACTACAACCCAATCATGGTCTTGCACGGGCAAACCGAGTAGGCGGTCGCGTACCGCACCACCGACACAATAAATTTTGACCTCATTTTTCATCGGGGACAGGTTGCTGATTTTCTAAGCTCTTACCCGCGATGACCCCCATGCGCTGCTTGAGCGAACGCGGAGCAGCGCCAAATTGATACGCGTAATACAGGGTGTTGCTCATCACTTTTTTCACATAGTCACGCGTTTCATCAAAGGGAATTGACTCAGCGTAAATCGCGCCTTCCAAAGGCTGACTGCCGCGCCATTGCCGTGCCCTACCTGGGCCAGCGTTGTAGGCGGCGGAAGCCAACACGGGACTATCATCAAATTGGGCAAGCACGGTTTTCATGTAATAGGTGCCGAGTTTTAAATTGGTATCCAGTTGATGAATCAGCTCGTTACGGTAGCTTTTCAAACCCAATCTTTTAGCGACCCAACGTGCTGTCGCCGGCATGATCTGCATTAAGCCAGCCGCACCGACATTTGATCTGGCATGCGTCACAAAACGACTTTCCTGACGCATCAGACCATACACCCACGCTTCGTCCAGCCCATTATCGCGGATGTGTCCTTGCAATGCATCACGATATGGCGCAAGAAAACGCATACTAAAATCATGTACGTTTACGGTCTTCTCCGCTGCACCGATTGCACGATCATACATCTCGTTGCTCCGCGCAACTTCGGCGGCAGTGAGCAATTCACGGTCATTAAAATTACGCAACATCCAACGCCATTCTTCCAAAGCATCCGTGCCTAACGACATCCGATACAACGCCAATGTGCGCTGCACGCCTGGCAACTGCATCATCTCTGAAACGGCTTCTTTGCTAGGTTTGTAGCTAGGTGTTGCTGCGCTCATCACGGGTGTGCTGCCCAATTCATCCGTGGCCAATTGCCCATAAAAATTATATTCGGTGCTTAACGGTGCAAATAAATTACGCGCTTCGATTGGGCTGCCCAACTTTTGCAACGCACGTGCTTTCCAATAACGCCACGCACCCTCTTTCTGTTGCTGCACGGACATTTGGTTGATGCTCACTAACACATCAGGCCAGTCTTGAGCACGCAAGGCCATGCGTACTCTCCATGCCGACTGAAGCTCACTTAAAGGCGCGTCTTCCGCCAGCTTGTACCATTGCAAAGCCCGATCATCCAACTTACGCGCCGCTTCAAAAGCTAGCCAGCTATAAAAGTATTGTTGTTCATTGGCGGGGAAATACGCCGCAAGTTTTGCCCAGTGATATGACGCTAAATCTGACGATTGCTTTGACAAACGTTGCAATGCGAATAGCGCAACCACACGCTGACCTTGTGTCGCCAGTGCCGGATGCGCTTTAGAGATAATTGGAGCGGCAGCAACATCACTGGTAACTGGGGCCTTAGTCAAACCACAATCCGTCAAATTAGATAGAACATTGCCACAATCCGTTGTGGCTTTTTTCGCATCATCAGCAACGGCGTGGTTCGCTGCTTCCGACATAGCCGCATTCGGTATCGTTGTGGGTGCTTTATGAATTTCAAGTTCCAACTTATCCAAGTAACGGTCTGCATCTCTTGCCGCACTATCCAATGCTAGCTGCGACACTGCATACTTACCTGTCAATTTCGCCGCAAGTTGTTTTGCCAGCGAGACATTGCCCGCCTCTAACGCCAAATGCATACGCTCATCAATATCCCTTTCACTGATGACACCCGCAGCGATTGCCGCATCAAACGGAATACCACAGCTTTCCGGCTGACCTTTGCCAGTGAACCATAATCCATGCGCATCCCGCAGGGCAATGTCCGTATGATTGCGAAGCTTGGATTGCAGTAGGTAACAGGTTAACTCGGTATCCTCATTCAATACACGCGGGTATTCGGTATCAAATAAATCCCACTGTTGTTTTTTGCCAAGCTGCTTGAGCCAGTCAATACGCAAGCGATTGACCATTGGCGTATCTTCTGGACGGGCTAAAAATTGCTTGATTGTCGCCACATCAGCTTTTTCCAAATCCAACTTTAATTGGTAGTAGTTGACGTAAACTTCCAACGGGGATTTGTTAAGTCGCTGGGCAAACTGAGCCAATTTTTTGGCATTGCCAACACGAAAGGCATCGCGTGCCGCTAAAAAATCTGCATCATCGTTTGCATAAACGGACGTACTGATGAGTAACAAATAACACACTAACAATCTCATCCGCACGCATAGACCTTTCTTTTGTTTGATTTAACTGCGGATGATTTTACCATCTGACCATGCTCGGATGGCTGATGGTTTTTTTCGTACACCTACTTTGCCGCCTAACACCCATACTTGATGGCCGAATAGGCGTCGACATTCTGAGTAAGTTTTTGCAGGGCGTTTACCGCTGCGATTTGCACTGGTAGAAACCAGTGCGTGTCGCACACCTTTGCATAGCTGTGCCGCAGATTGAAATGCGGTGAGACGGATTGCCAATGTGTGATGCATGCCACGCAAGCAACGCTGTGTTGAGGTTAGGGCAGGCATTAAATAGGTGGTTACTTGCGCGCCACCTTCTGCCAGAATTGATTGCTGTTTGGCATTCAGCGGCTGTATAAAGTTTTTTACCTGCTGATAATTTGCCGCAATGAGAATCAAACCCTTGCGTTGCGGACGTTGTTTTAGCTTGAGCAAATTCCGCACAGCTTGATAATTATTAGGGTCGCAACCCAAACCGTAACAAGACTCAGTGGGGTAGGCAATCAGTCCGCCGCGCTTGAGGTGACTGGCGATTGCCCGATATGAGGCATCCTGACGATGCAATTATCTTTTACGTCCTATGGCTTTATGACCAATATCGCGGCGCATTTGACATCCGTCAAAATGAATCGTGGCGGCAATCTCATAAGCACGCCGTTGCGCCGCCTTGACCGTATCCCCCAATGCAGTCACACATAACACACGTCCACCCGTGGTGACCACTTGTCCATCGCGTAGCCCCGTTGCAGCATGAAACACATGCGCATCCACTGAGGCGCGATTTGGCAAGCCGGTAATCACATCGCCCTTGCGCGGTGTGTCGGGGTAATTCGCTGCTGCCATAACGATACCCAGTGCGGTACGTCTATCCCACTCGACTTCAACTTTATCGAGTGTGCCGTTTATCGAATGTTCGACGATGTGCAGGAAATTGGTCTTGAGCCGCAGCATAATTGGCTGGGTTTCTGGATCACCCATGCGGCAATTAAATTCCAACACCTTGATGCCACCATCAGGTGAAATCATCAGACCCGCATAGAGAAACCCCGTATAGGTAATGCCTTCACTTTCCATGCCCTGTACAGTTGGCATGATGACTTCACGCAATGCGCGCGCATGAATTTCTGGAGTTACAACTGGCGCAGGGGAGTATGCACCCATGCCGCCTGTATTCGGGCCAAGATCGCCATCCAGTAAGCGTTTATGGTCTTGACTGGTCGCTAATGGCAATACATTTTTGCCATCCACCATCACGATGAAGCTGGCTTCCTCGCCAGTCAAAAATTCTTCGATCACCACTCGCGCGCCGGCATCACCCAGCTTGTTGTCGGACAGCATCATGTCGATGGCGGCGAACGCTTCGTCGTTGCTCATGGCAACCACTACACCTTTACCTGCTGCTAGGCCATCTGCTTTAACGACGATAGGTGCGCCATGTTTTTCGACATAAGCACGCGCTGCGGCAATGTCGTTAAACGTTTCAAAAAAAGCAGTGGGTATGTTGTGCCGCGTCATAAAGCGCTTAGCGAAATCTTTGGAAGATTCCAACTGCGCTGCCGCTTTAGTCGGGCCGAATATCTTCAACCCTGCCGCGCGGAAAGCATCTACAACACCCGCCGCCAAAGGGGCTTCAGGCCCAACCACAGTCAGATATATCTCTTCCCGTTGCGCAAATGCCAGCAGCTCATCAACATTATTAAGCGCGACATTTTCCAAACCGTCTTCCAATGCCGTTCCGGCATTACCCGGTGCGACATATACTTTTTGAACCTTGACGTTCTGCGCCAAACGCCATGCCAGCGCATGTTCACGACCACCACCACCGATTACTAAAATTTTCATAACAACCTCAAGGTAGGGTGGGCAGATTGCCCACCATTCTCATTTTATTTTCCCACTACACTTAACGCCCACTGATGTGCCAGATCAACCAGTTGTTCCATCTCAGCCAAAGTCATTTTGATATAGGGCGTTTCTTCATAACGCAAAATCACCGCGAAGGGATTGAGATGACTAAATTGCTCCGGCGGGAAAGGCATCACTACGCGATGTTGCAATAACAAATCGACCAGCTCATCAACGTCATGTGTTCTGCGAAAAACGATACCGTGATATTCGGCAATCGCCTTCAAACATTTCTCTACAGTTTGTTGTGCAAAAAATCCCGAAGCGGAAATATCCACTTCGGGGTGCGTTGCCAGCGCGCGAAACGAAGTCATATCGCGCTGCGCCAACACCAGCAAACGGCGTGCCGCTTCAGTGTGCCGAGTCATACAACACCTTGCCTTCGCGCAACGCCCAATACACCGCTGTAGAACACGCTTGCTGTTGCTGATTAACCTCGGCTTGCGAACACACCAACACATCAGCAGCGATTCGTAACGGACGCAACACCTGGCGCAAACGCACCATCTCGCCAAATTTATCCGACAAGGTCGGCTCAACAACCAAGAAATCCAAATCTGATTCTTCACCTGCATCCCCGCGCGCATACGAACCAAACAAAATGACTCTGGCAGGCTTTGCCGCCTCGCCTAACAATTGAGCGGCTTGCATGATGGTTTGCTGTGAAATCATTTGGTCACCTTTTGCGATAATCCTTGCTAACGTGGGCAACAAAAACTGGCCCGCCCTACGTTTATGAACTCATTATTTTGCCGAACGCCGCAATACTTGAACCGCTGGAGCGGTGTCATGCTGTGTCGCAATTTTGCAAAATACTTTATCGAACGAAACGAAAACTTCGTCGCCTGCGCTTAATGCCAAATGCATCGCATCGCCAAAATCCATGCCTGCCTCATACCATTTGATTGCCTGACACACAGCCTCGAACGACTTGGGTTTGAAGTTCGGCAAGCCGAGCAAAGTGCGCAGACTTTGCAAGATTTGATCCCGACTAAAGTCTTCCGTTTCCAGCACCCAAACCAACTCCAACATCACCGTAATAGGCGCGGTATAAATTTCCGAGCGACTCAGTAATTCGTGAGCTTGCTTGAACTGCGCCACATCGTCTTTGAGCAGCAAGCGCACCAAGATATTCGTGTCAAGCGCAATCATTCGCGTGTCGCCGCGTCGCGCGCCTTCAACATCTTTGCTATTCGCGCACGCGTAATCTGCTCATAGGTTTTTTTCACGCCGCGCCTAGACAACAAACCCGCCGCATCATCTACTGTCGTAACAGGAAACATCGGCAAGGGTGTTAGCCGAATCTCATCGCCCACAAAAGAAATTGCAAACTCCGTCCCCACCGCAAGGTGGTGGCTTTTGCGTATCTCATTGGGAATGACGAATTGCCCTTTGGTGGAAAGTTTAACGGTTTGCATAAACACCTCATTTTGGTAAGTTAGCAAATCTTACCAAGATGGCAAAGAAAATACCATGCTACCTTAGGAAAAATCCCAAACATTGAGTGCCAGCTGCTTAAGATGCCGATGCCTTGTATCAATGTTCGCACTATTCCATTCAGAAAAAGTTGGCAGCAATGATGCTGTTTTAGCAAAAGCCGAAGCAATCCCAACCGCCTGAGACTGCGTAAGAGATTTAGTCATAAACAGCGCAGATTTTTGGTAATGCGGCTGTTTATCGATGAAAAAATCACGTCCAATCGCACAATTGATTGATTGCTCTAATAAAGTCAGGTTACCTAGACGTTGTTTGTAGCTATCGTACATATCAGTCTTATCAAACTTTTCTCTTTGCTCAGGCGTTGGCTGATTCGGCAAAATGTGTTCAATGTGATAGCCCCAGTAATGCTCAATTCCAGCGACCTGACACCCTGCCAACCCTTCAACGTACTGAGCAATTCGGCACAATACAAAACGACTGGCAGTTTTTCTTTCCAAGGACAGCCCATCAATCGACGCTTCTATCCTAGGAAGACGCTTCGCAATTTCTGGCTGAATCCAAGCCGCCAAGTGGTCACGAAGCAAGCTAATCCTTTGTGGTGTATCTGGTGTCGTCTGAACAAAAGCATACAAAGCTGGAGCTGCGTTTGAAAAGATAATATCTAATGCCTTAGTTGTTTCTTTGATTAAAACAAAAGCAACAAACAGATTCTCCATTTGCCTTCCCACTTCATCAAGCTCGTCCTTGTGCAATCCCTCTGTCGCCAGCATGACAATCAAATGTTGACGTGCGCGCGCAGAAAGTTGGTATATGTGAGCTAGATGAGAGCCTGGACTTGCAACATGCTGCTTGTATAACTTTGCTGCCTCAAGCAATTGCTTGGCGTAACCAACTGGATCTTTTGAAATTCCAATAGCATCCTGATGCTCCACAAGCCATTCGTACAGGTGATCTTCGGTAAGCGGCTTACCATTTTTGCGTGCATCAGGGTAACGTGAAAGGACGAAGTAACGCAGAAAGCGCAATGCCTTCTCACCTTTCTTCGTTGTTTCTATGGTGTGAACCATATCTTTCCAGATGCCTGTAAGTCGATCAAATTCTTTGCTATCAGCTTGTCGAAATAAAAGATTCTTGAGTAAATCAAGTGCATTTAGTCCCACACCGCGATCATTAATAGTCTCAAAAATACGCAATGCATCCGCCACGCTGCCAGTCTGAATTCGAACAAGACGCACACGTTTGGTAAGTGCTGCCTGAAAAGCGCGCAGCTTACCTACATCAGCACCGAATTCCTCCTCCAGAAATTCGTAGGCAGTTGCGTACGCTTCGAGCATATTTTGAGCTGAATTCGGTAGTTTTTTTGTTGAAGGAAATTGCTCTCCTGATGCAATTCCATTTAGCGCATCACCCGCATCTTCATAAAGTGGCTTAAGCCGAAGGCGAACACAGGGAATACCATTTTCGTCATCAACTTCATCTTGAATCATTTTCTCCAAGATGTTTAATGACACACGATCTTCTAAATCTTTACGTCGATCACGAAATGCACATAGTGCAATGAACAGGGAGGTAATCCGTTGTTGCCCATCTATCAATTGAAATACATCGTTCTCTTTGTAAGCAACGATACTGCCAATAAAATATTCAGATTGCGTAGGCGAGCCATTTTCATCAAATAGCGCATCAAGTGCATCTGACAACAATGCTTCAACCTGTGCAGCTTTCCAAACGTACTCCCGCTGAAACTGAGGTACTTCGTAAAAGTCTTTGAAAACTTCCTCGATAGCAGGGTGCTTAACGTCAAGTTGCACAGAGCTTCTCCTTGTATTTTTTGCTTCAACCAGAGGAACGTTTTGCCTCGTCTACTTTAGTGCCTAAAGTGCCTGAACCCCGTAAACACCATCGCCAAACCATGTTCATCCGCTGCCGCGATGACTTCGTCATCGCGCATCGAACCGCCCGGTTGAATGACTGCTTTTGCACCCGCTTGCGCCAGCACGTCTATTCCGTCGCGGAACGGAAAGAATGCATCGGATGATACGACCGAACCCGCTAAGCTCAGTCCTGCGTGTTGAGCTTTGATGCTGGCAATTTTTGTGCTGTCGACGCGGCTCATTTGTCCTGCACCTACGCCTAAGGTCTGGCCATTTTTGCAGAACACGATGGCGTTCGATTTCACATACTTCGCCACACGCCACGCGAACAACAGGTCTTGCAATTGTTCAGGGGTTGGTTGAGTTTTAGTCACGACTTTGAGTTGCGATGCTTGCACGTTGAGCGTATCCGGTGTTTGCACCAGCAGTCCGCCGCCAACACGCTTCATGTCATATTGATTGTGCGCATTGGAAAGTGGCACGGTAAGTACGCGTACATTCTGTTTGGCAGCCGTCACTTTTAACGCAGCTTCAGTAGCACTTGGCGCGATGATGAGTTCGACGAATTGATTGGCAGTGATCTGTGTTGCGGTCGCCGCATCCAACTCGCGATTGAAAGCGATGATGCCGCCAAACGCGGAAGTGGTGTCAGTGGCATAAGCCAATTTGTAAGCGTTCAATGGCGTATCGGCAATCGCCACCCCGCATGGATTGGCGTGCTTGACGATGACACACGCAGGTTGGTCGAAAGTTTTGACCAATTCCCAAGTTGCATCGGCATCGCCGACGTTGTTGTAAGAAAGCTCCTTGCCTTGCACTTGCGTGTAGTTGGCGATGCTGCCGGCCAACGGAGTCAAATCGCGATAGAACGCCGCCTTTTGATGAGGGTTTTCGCCGTAGCGCATGTCTTGCACCTTGGCGAAGTTGAAATTAATCTGCTCAGGAAATTCGCTACGCGTGCCGTCGCTGTTTACTGTGGTGAGATAGTTGCTGATCGCAGAATCATAAGCGGCGGTATGCGAAAAGGCTTTCTTCGCAAGATCAAAACGCGTGGCATCAGACACTGAGCCGCTATTGGTTTGCATCTCGGCCAGCACATCCGCGTAATCAATAGGATCGGTAACGATAGCAACGTGTCCGTGATTCTTTGCCGCTGCGCGCACCATCGTCGGCCCACCGATGTCGATGTTTTCTATAGCGTCTTCCAAACTGCAATTCGGTTTGGCAATAGTTGCGGCGAACGGATACAAATTCACTACTACTAAGTCGATGGTTGGGATGCCATGTTTTTCCAGCGTGGCAACATGCTCAGGCAAATCACGTCGCGCCAAAATACCTGCATGGATTTTGGGTTGCAGCGTTTTTACGCGTCCATCCAACATTTCAGGGAAGCCGGTATAGTCCGCGACTTCCATGCAAGGGATGCCGTTGTCAGAAAGTAATTTAGCTGTGCCCCCCGTGGAAAGAATTTTTACGCCAAGCTGATGTAGTCCTTGTGCGAATTCTAAAACGCCGGATTTATCCGACACGCTGATGAGTGCTTGTTTGATTGCCATGTTATTTCCAAAATATAAAAAATCATTTCCCGCAGATTACACGGATTGACACAGATAAAAGCAACACCAAAGTCATTGCTCAGTATGTGAGCGCAAGCAAGAAGAAGCCTGTGTAATCTGCGGATTTAATAGTTATTGAAGTTAGTCGATGCCATGCAACTGCATTTTCTTGCGCAACGTATTGCGATTGATTCCCAGCAATTCGGCTGTACGCGTTTGATTGCCGCCCGCGTATTCCAATACCATTTCGATCAGTGGCTTTTCTACACAGTGAATCACCATGTCATACATTCCCGAACAGGGCTCTTCGCCATCCAAGTCTTTGAAATAAGTTTTGAGCGCCTTGCGTACATGATCCGCCATGTCATTTTCATTTATCGGAACACATTCAATCATACTAACTCCTCCGCGTAGCGCAGGTGATTACCACGCTGTGCTTGTTCTGTAAAAAATTCGTCCACCGCTGCCATTTGCTCATGCGGGGTTTCCAGTTGATTCATCTGATGGCGGAATGTCGCCGACCCCACCAGACCTTTGGTGTACCAAGAAATATGCTTGCGCGCGATGCGTAAGCCACTTAACTCACCGTAAAAATCGTACAGGTCTAAGACATGACCTACCAGCACGCGATGAATTTCGCTCACTTGGGGTGGCGGCAAATGTTCACCCGTTTTAAGAAAATGCTCGAACTCGCGGAACAACCAAGGACGGCCTTGCGCAGCACGCCCTATCATCACTGCATCGGCACCGGAATATTGCAGAACATGCTTGGCTTTTTCTGGCGTGGTGATGTCGCCATTGGCGATGATGGGAATGTTGACGCTGGCTTTTACCGCAGCAATGGTGTCGTATTCAGCATCGCCCGTGTAAGCGCACGCACGTGTGCGACCATGAATGGCGAGGGCTTGAATGCCGCTGTCTTCGGCAATTTTAGCGATGCGTATCGCGTTGCGATTTTGCTTATCCCAACCTGTGCGTATCTTGAGTGTGACAGGTACATTCACCGCCCCCACTACCGCTGCGAGTAATTCCGCCACCAGCGGTTCGTTTTGCAACAATGCGGAGCCGGCCATTACATTACAAATCTTTTTTGCCGGGCAGCCCATATTGATGTCGATGATTTGCGCGCCGTGATCGACATTATGTTTGGCCGCCAGTGCCAACATTTTCGGATCTGCGCCGACAATTTGCACTGAGATCGGATCAACTTCGCCTTCGTGATTAGCGCGTCGCAACGTTTTTTCTGAACCATACAACAGGGAGTTCGATGCGACCATCTCACTCACCGCCATGCCAGCACCCATGCGTTTGCACAACATGCGGAAAGGCCTATCCGTCACGCCAGCCATGGGGGCGACGATGAGATTATTTTTCAGTTGATAAGGACCGATGCGCATTGGGTACTTTCTGAGAGGGCGCGCATTATAAAGCAAGCGGACAGCGCGGGGAAATCTCGTTATCATGTTGCCCATGAATTTTGATGTCATTATCGTTGGCGGCGGGCTGGTAGGTGCAAGCTTAGCCGCCGCTCTCAAGCACAGCGGGCTTTCGCTGGCGTTGGTTGAAAGCCAGCCAGCACCCGTATTGAACCCTGCGTGGGATAGCCGCATCTATGCGATCAGCCCCGGCAGCCGCGAATTTATTGAACAATCTGGCGCATGGGTACTGCTGGATGCCAAACGTATTGCGCCTGTTGAAGAGATGAGAGTATTTGGCGACAAGGGCGCAGAGCTAGATTTCAGCGCGTATCAAATGGGCGTACCGGAGTTGGCTTGCATCTTGGAGAGTAGTGCGCTGCAACTTGCTTTGTGGCAAGTATTGCAAGCACAAGATAACCTCACGCTACTTCATCCTGCTCGTTGCCAATCGCTCACTGTCAGCAAAGATAACGCTGAACTGACACTGCAAGATGGTCGATGCTTAAATGCCAAACTTATCGTGGGTGCAGATGGTCGTGATTCCTGGATACGCCAGCAGGCGGGTATCACCGGTACGCCTATTGAGTACGAGCAGCATGGCGTGGTTGCCAATTTTTCTTGCGCAATCCCGCATCGTGGCATTGCCCATCAATGGTTTCAAGCCGACGGTATCCTCGCGTTGTTACCGCTACCCGAAAATCAAGTATCTATGGTTTGGTCGGTCAGCCCGGAACGAGCCGCGCAACTCAAGGCTCTGCCGCACGAGGAGCTGTGCAAGCAAGTCACTTCGTCCGCAAAAAATACGCTAGGCGAGCTGCATCTTGCCACGCCACCCGCGAGCTTCCCATTGCGATTGCTCACCCTGCAACACATCACTGCGTCACGTGTTGCACTGATCGGGGATGCGGCGCACAACATGCACCCGCTGGCTGGGCAGGGTGTAAATACGGGCTTCCGCGATGCTCGCCAACTGGCGAATATATTGCTGGCACGAGGTGCGCAAACCGATTGTGGCGCAGCACAATTACTGCGTCGTTATGAACGAAAGCGCAAAGAAGATATCTATGCCATGCAAGCGATGACGTATGGTTTGAAAAATTTGTTTAATAATGCCAACCCGCTACTGCGCACGTTGCGCAATTCGGGATTATCCGCGACCAATCAAATCACGCCCCTGAAAAAATTACTGATGCAACACGCACTTCAATAAAGATTAGGCACTCCAATGAAAAAACTTTCCGTATTTAATATCTCAACATTCATCGCGCTTTTTCTATGTGCATTTTTATCTACCGCTCACGCGGGTGAAGCAGAGATACGCAAATCGCTGCAAGCTAAATTTCCCGGCATCGGTGCGCTCGATCATGTCGTCAGAACACCTTTTGCAGATTTGTACGAGGTGATCATTGACGAACAATTGATGTACACCGACTCCAAGGGACAATACCTTTTTGAGGGCAGCGTCTACGATGCCAAGACGCGCCGCGATCTGAGTAAAGAGCGTCGCCGCCAATTATTCAAAATCGATTTTGACAAGCTGCCGCTCGACCTTGCCGTTAAAAAAGTGAAGGGTAATGGCAAGCGCAGAATGGCTTTATTTACCGACCCAAATTGTAGCTTCTGCAAGAAGCTGGAAGGCGAGCTGAATAAAGTCACCAACGTCACTATCTACCTATTTCTCTACCCGACCTTCCCCGGATCGCCAGATATTGTGCGCAATGTTTTATGTTCAAAAGACCCTTATAAAACCTGGGAAGATATGATGCTAAACGACATTATGCCGAAACGAATGACGTGTAACACCAATACCGAGCAGGTGCTGGCGTTGGGTGGGAAGCTACGGATCAATGGCACACCCAATATGATCTTTGCCAGCGGTATGCAAACCCCTGGCTTTGCTCCTGCGGAAGCATTGGAAGTGTCTTTGAATGAGGCAGCGAGTAACTGAAACGGTATAAGTAATCTATTGAATGATCTGGAATGTTGTTGCGACTATCGTAGTGTGTCCTTGGCGTTGTTGAATTTCAATTCATGGTCAAAATTGGGCAAGGTTTAAAGCGATCAAAGCGATAGGAATAGTACCGAAGTCAGCACTTCCCGATTTTTAATAGGCATCTGCCAGTAATTTGGCCGCTGTATTTATAGCAGGCGTGACAAACCACCCCGCGCAAATCCACTCAGTGTCCCGTTAAAGTTTTTCCCCAACGCAATCACTTTGAATAACTCGCCCATTTCCGCAGGGCTGGTGAGTTTTTGTAATTGCCCCGAGAGCGGAAAATAGTCGCGCAGATTTTCTGGTGAGGTATCTTTCAATAATTCAGTGATGCCGCAATTGATTAGAAAGAATGCTTGAGAGGTGTAGCCCATCAGCTCTAATCCAGCATCGATGCCGCATTCAGCGATATCGGTGAAATTCACATGGGCGGTGATGTCCTGTAATCCTGGCAAAAAAAATGGGTCATCGTGAGCATGGTGACGGTAGTGGCACATCAGCGTGCCGTTGTTGCGTTGCGGATGATAGAACTCACGTGCGCCCAATCCGTAATCGATAAATAGCATCGCGCCTTGTTCTAAGCACTGCGCTAGGCTATTGATTAAGCCGCGAGCAGCGAGACAGATTTCGCTGACATATCCATCTGGAACAATAATTTTTTGCGCAGCTTCAAGTAAATTTAAATCGCTAATCGCGCGCTCTTGCCATACAAAATTGCTATCGCTTAATGCCACGCCGCGTTCGGTAATTGCGCTGTCTTGCCAATGCACGAGATGCACGGGCAATGCGTCGAGCACTTCATTGGCGATGATCGCACCGCTGAATTTTTCGGGTAGCGCATCCAACCAATGCACGCGATTAAACAAATGCGGCAAGCGTTCGCGTATGAGTGTTTGTTGACGTTCGCGCAAGTCGGCACTAATTTCGAGAATCGAATAACTGTCTGGCAAGCTTCCAAGTTGCTCTAATTCTGTCAGCATATCCACCGCTAATTTTCCGCTGCCCGCTCCGAGTTCTAAAATATGCGACTCGCTGTGCGCCATGATTTCAGACACTTGCCGCGCCACGGTGCGCCCGAACAATGGGGATAGTTCGGGCGCGGTGATGAAGTCTCCCGCCTCGCCAAACTTAAGCGCCCCTGCTGTGTAATAACCTAGTCTGGGTGCGTACAAAGCCAATTCCATGTAGCGTGCAAACGAAATCCAGCCGCCATTTGCGGTAATGTCGCGGCGAATCGTTTCGCAAAGTTGCGCGCTGTGTTGTGCCGCTGCTAGGCTGGGTGCGGGTAAGGTAGGGTGGTTGGGCATGGTCGAGTATAATTCGCAGATGAGCGATTTTAACAGTTAGCTGCGAACTAAGGACAAAGGCAAATGCAAGATAAAGTAGTGCTAGTAACGGGTGGAGCGAAGCGCGTAGGGGCGGCAATCTGTCGCCACTTGCACGCAGCGGGCGCAACCGTTGCCGTGCATTATCGCCATGCTGAAAGTGATGCGCTAGCATTACGAAGTGAATTGAACGATAAGCGTAGCGATAGTGCTGCTATGTTTCAAGCGGACTTGCTCGACCTGAATGCCTTGCCAAAATTGGTGCAAACGGTCATCGCAAAATTTGGTCGATTGGATGCGCTGGTGAATAACGCATCGAGTTTTTATCCGACATCGTTAGCGGAAGTGAACCAAGAGAATTGGCATGATCTAATGGGGAGCAATTTGAAAGCCCCTTTGTTCCTCGCGCAAGCTGCCGCAGCGGAGTTAAAAAATCGGCAAGGCTGTATCGTGAACATTGCGGACATCCATGCAGAACGCCCATTGCAGGGACACTTGCTATACAGCGTGGCGAAGGCTGGGTTGGTGGCATTGACGCGCGGGCTGGCAGTAGAAATGTCACCTCATGTACGAGTGAACGCGGTTGCGCCAGGTGCCATTCTCTGGCCAGAAAGTGAAGCGTGGGCGAATGAAGCACAGCGCGAAAAAATTATTAAGCACACCTTGCTAAAGCGTGCGGGTGAACCAGGCGACATTGCCAAAACGGTCGTTTTTTTGATTCAAGATGCACCCTACATCACTGGGCAAATCATCGCCGTTGATGGCGGAAGAAGTGCCAACATTTGAGAGTTTAACTATGAACGACATTATTCAACCCGAACACTTAGAACAAGCCGACGGACGGCATTCGAGCAATTTTAATCGCCTACGCGGACGGCTAGAACATCATGTCGGCCAAGCTATTGCTGACTACAACATGATTGAGAACGGCGATAGCGTGATGGTGTGTTTGAGTGGCGGAAAAGACTCTTACACCTTGCTCGATATTTTGCTCGCTTTGCGTAAACGCGCGCCGATTGATTTCCGTATCGTGGCGATGAACCTCGACCAAAAGCAGCCCGGCTTTCCTGCTGACGTGTTGCCGAATTATTTGAAAAAACTCGGCGTGGAATATCACATCGAAACGCAGGATACCTATTCCATCGTCAAAGAAAAAATTCCTGAGGGAAAAACCACCTGCTCGCTGTGTTCAAGGTTGCGGCGCGGCATCATCTATCGCGTGGCAAGTGAGCTGGGAGCCAATAAAGTTGCGCTCGGACATCATCGTGACGACATGATAGAAACGCTGTTTTTGAATTTATTTTTCGCGGGAAAACTCAAAGCCATGCCGCCAAAATTGGTGACCGATAAGGGTGACCACATCGTGATTCGTCCGTTGGCGTATTGCGCGGAAAAGGACATCGCGCGCTTTGCGCGTGCGATGGAATTCCCGATTATTCCGTGCAATTTGTGCGGGGCACAAGAAAACTTGCAACGGCAAAACATCAAGGGAATGCTCGCGGAATGGGAGCGTCAATATCCGGGACGCACACAAACGATTTTCACCGCGATGCAGAATGTCGCCCCCACGCATTTGCTGGATGAAAACCTGTTTGATTTCAGAAATATGTTGTTGGGTCAGAAAGTCGCAGAAGGTGATATCGCCTTTGATCTGGCAGAGTAATGCCAGTTCTTGCAACGCGGCTTCGTGCAGTTTAATGCCTGTGTTATTCTAGTCACACATCAAGTTTGCCGTTTTAATATCGATCTATTTTAAGGAGTGAGTTATGTTGTTACGCCATGTTGTCGCCTTGTCTATTTTTACTCTGAGTACTACTGTGTTTGCAGATGCGCTGGATGTTAACTTGCGCGATAACAGCGCACAGTTTCAATACAGTGCAGCAATGGGCACAGCCACATTGGGTAAAACTGAAATGCACGCGGGATATTTATATACCGGCAAAGTGAATAATTATTTTGCCGACTTTGGCATTGTGGTGAAAGACGCGGTCAGCCCGGAAGTGCAGGGTCTGATAGTCGGGTTTGGCATGAAGGGCATACTCGCTAAAGCCGCTGCCAACAAGACATCTGCAATCGCGTTGGGTGGCTTGGTGCGCTATGCGCCACCTGCCGCACCGCGCATCGGCTTGGTCGCATCCGCCTACTGGTCACCCAACATTTTGACTTTTGGTGATGCAGATCGCTCCATTGAAACAGGCTTGCGCGTGGAGTACGAGGTTATCCCACAAGCGACAGCTTATTTGGGCTATCGCAAAATCAGATTCGGCATTAAAAATGCCGCTGATGAAACTTTGGATGAGGGGGCGCACCTTGGCGTTAGGTTATCGTTCTAATGGAATAAGCGATTTGATGTGAAAAGTGCTAATGTAATGCATGTCACCGTAATAATATTATTTTGAATATACTATGAGTTCACCAGGTCGCAATGACCCTTGCCCATGCGGTAGCGGAAAAAAATATAAGAAGTGTTGCATGACCAAGATGGAATCCACGTACTCTTTTGCTGGAGACAACATTTCATCACATGGACAAAGTGTCAACGCTACGAATTTGGCGCCGGCCTCCGAATACCTGATGAATGCGGTAGCCTTGCATCGTGCCGGAAAATTAGATGAAGCCGAAGCCGCGTATCAGGCGTTGCTACAGAAGCATCCGCAAGATAGCGATGCTTTGCACTATCTGGGATTGATCGCCTATCAAAAGCAAGCGTATTCGGAAGCGGCTAATTACATACAGGCAGCTATCCATATTCAGTCTAATGTACCTGCGTATTTCAGCAATTTGGGAAATGTCTATAAAGGACTCGGACAATTTGATGCTGCAATAGCTGCTTTTCTTGAAGCTGTGCGGCTGGATCCTGCATTCCAAGCCGCGTACAGCAATCTGGGCAATGCATACAAAGAATGTGGGCAGCTTGACCAGGCAATTACGAGCTATTTAAAAGCAATTGAACTCAAACCTGACTTTCCGGAAGCTTACAATAATCTGGGTGTGGTACTGCGTATCCAGGGTAAGTTGGATGAGGCCGTTGCTAGTTTCCGCAAAGCAACTTCGCTCCTCTCCAATTATGCCGAGGCATATGGCAATTTGGGCGGGGCACTACAGGCCCAAGGAAAATTGACAGAAGCACTAAGCAGCTTTCAGCAGCAACTCAGAATAACGCCCGAAAATATTGTTGCCCAACATCATATTGCGTCTTTGGTTGGAAATAATACGGAACGCGCTCCTGCCGAGTACGTTGAAAAGGTATTTGATGCCTACGCGGACAAATTCGATTTGCATTTGGTGCAAACGCTCAAATACGACATACCCGAAAAAATAGTTGTGTTCGTTACTCAGCATTCAACACCGCCTGTCGAAAAGTGGCGTGTTTTGGATTTGGGGTGTGGTACAGGCTTGATAGGTGTGGCATTCAAGCCTTATGCGCGACAATTGGTGGGTGTTGACCTTTCCTCAAAGATGCTCAAAAAGGCTCAACAGCGCAGTCTGTATGATCGACTGGAATGCTTGGATTTATTGGGGATGATGCACAATGAAAGTGCATCGAGTTATGAGGTGATCATTGCTGCGGATGTATTCGTTTATTTGGGCAAGCTTGATGAGATTGTTGGTGAAGTAAAGCGGCTACTCTGTCCCGGTGGGATATTTGCGTTCTCGGTAGAAGAGTTGCCGACATCACAAACTGATGTTGCAAGTAAAAGTAATACGCAACCCTACCAACTCGGGATTAGTGGCCGATATGCCCACTCTTCTGCCTATATAAAGAACTTGGCTATAACACACGGCTTTCAGGCGCAGGAAATGGTTGGGACGCAGATACGAGTTGAAGGGGGTAATCCCGTCCAAGGCTATATGGTGTTGTGGAGAAACTAAGTTGCCCAATCCCAAGCAGGACATTTGTCAGGTCACTTGCCAATTCAGTGCTGAGTCGTCCGATCAATTCGTGCGCAGATCATCTCTTGGATTGTATTGGCTGTGGATGAATGCTTTGGTATATACGCGCCCCTCTATGTTCGTTAGAGCTTTCGGCGACTGAGAACTGCCTGGATTTTAACCGCCACCAAGTTCGTTATTTGTATTCAAAAAATCCTTGCCACGCCCTTGGACAAATCTGCGACAATCCGCGCCTTGTTGCCATGTAACCCTTAATCCCATTGGGAGTCAAACCATGGAATTTCGGTTTAGTTGCGACATCACATTGTCCCGCGACCAATATGAATCTTCACTGAAGCTCAACCTTGCGCAGCTTTCAGGTTGTACACGAAGTGTAGTTCTGCAATCACCCTTTACAAGGAACTGAATATGAAGTTTCGTTTTCCCATCATCATCATTGATGAAGATTTTCGTTCAGAGAATGCCAGCGGGTTGGGTATTCGTGCTTTAGCAGATGCCTTGGAAAAAGAAGGTATGGAAGTTTTGGGCGTGACCAGCTATGGCGATTTGACATCGTTTGCGCAGCAGCAAAGCCGCGCATCGGCATTTTTGTTGTCGATAGATGATGAAGAATTTGGTTCGGGTAGCAAAGAGGACACGCAGATTGCGCTGAAAAGTTTGCAGGCCTTTGTGGAAGAGATTCGCTTTAAGAATGCCGATATTCCAATTTATTTGTACGGTGAGACGCGCACCTCGCGTCATATTCCCAACAATATTTTGCGTGAGCTGCATGGCTTTATTCATATGTATGAAGATACGCCGGAATTTGTGGCGCGTCATATTATCCGCGAAGCGAAGTCTTACCTAGATGCGTTAGCGCCGCCGTTCTTCCGTGCGTTGTTGCATTACGCGCAAGATGGTTCGTATTCATGGCATTGCCCCGGACATTCAGGCGGCGTGGCATTTTTGAAATCTCCAGTCGGACAAATGTTCCATCAATTCTTTGGAGAGAATATGTTGCGCGCTGACGTGTGCAATGCGGTGGAAGAGTTAGGGCAGTTACTCGATCACACCGGGCCGGTCGCCGCTTCGGAGCGCAATGCGGCGCGAATATTTAATTCCGATCATTTGTTTTTTGTAACCAACGGTACGTCCACTTCAAACAAGATCGTGTGGCATTCAACTGTCGCGCCAGACGACATCGTCGTGGTAGACCGCAATTGCCATAAGTCGATTTTGCACGCGATCATGATGACGGGTGCAGTACCGGTTTTTCTCACGCCTACGCGCAATCACTACGGCATCATCGGGCCGATCCCAAAGTCTGAGTTCGATATGAAAAGTATTCAGCGCAAGATTGATGCGAATCCGTTTATCAAGGACAAGACCAAGAAGCCGCGCATTTTGACCATCACGCAAAGCACGTATGACGGTGTGGTCTATAACGTTGAGATGCTGAAGGAAATGTTGGATGGTGAAATTGATACGCTGCATTTTGATGAAGCATGGCTGCCGCATGCGGCGTTCCATGATTTTTACAAAGACATGCACGCCATTGGCAAAGACAGACCCCGCGCTAAAGAGTCGATGATTTTTGCCACGCAGTCTACACACAAATTATTGGCGGGCTTGAGCCAAGCCTCTCAAATTTTGGTGCGTGAATCCGAGACTCGCAAGCTCAATAAACACATCTTCAACGAGGCGTATTTGATGCACACCTCTACCAGTCCGCAATACGCGATTATTGCTTCGTGCGATGTGGCGGCAGCGATGATGGAAGCGCCAGGTGGCCCGGCATTAGTTGAAGAGTCGATAACGGAAGCGTTGGATTTTCGCCGCGCTATGCACAAGGTGGATGAAGAGTACGAAAGCGATTGGTGGTTTAAGGTTTGGGGGCCGAATAATATCGCTGAAGAAGGGATCGGTACCCGAGAAGATTGGCTGCTGCATGCCGATGACAAGTGGCACGGTTTTGGTAAGCTAGCCGATGGTTTCAATATGCTGGATCCGATCAAGGCGACTATCATCACGCCCGGTTTGGATGTGGATGGTGGCTTTGCGGAAAATGGTATTCCGGCCGGCATGGTGACCAAATATTTGGCCGAGCACGGTGTGATTGTGGAGAAGTGTGGGCTGTATTCGTTCTTCATCATGTTCACGATCGGCATTACCAAGGGCCGTTGGAATACCTTACTCACCGCGCTCCAGCAGTTCAAAGATGACTATGATAAGAATCAACCCATGTGGCGCATCTTGCCGGAATTTGCAGCGGCTCATCCGCGTTATGAGCGCGTGGGTTTGCGTGATTTGTGCCAGCAGATTCACGCTGCATATAACACCCACGATGTGGCGCGAATGACCACGGAGATGTATTTGTCTGACATGCTACCCGCGATGAAGCCATCTGATGCGTTTGCAAAAATGGCACATGATGAAATAGAGCGGGTTGAAATCGATCAGCTTGAAGGACGCATTACGGCGGTGTTGCTCACACCTTATCCGCCGGGTATCCCGCTGTTGATTCCGGGTGAGATATTTAACAAAACGATCGTGGATTATGTGAAATTCGCACGTGACTTCAACCAAAAGTTCCCCGGTTTTGAAACCGACGTGCATGGTTTGGTCGCCGAGGAAGTGGATGGCGAGAAACGCTATTTTGTGGATTGCGTGGTGCAGAATTGAAGCAAGTTGAACTTGCTAAGCAATTAGTAACAGAAAACCTCAGTAGGAGCGAGCTTGCACGCGAAAGTGGTTCGCGAGCAAGCTCGCTCCTACAAGGGGAAATTTTTTAATGAGCTTTGGGGTTTAATGTACCTGGCCACGGTGTGTATCAATCTTCACGCCAATTTCTTGCAGTAATGGCGTAGGTAAAATCCCACCTGCGCAGATTATTACCGCATCATTGGGTATCTCCGTCACATTGCCTTTTTGTTCTATCTTCACTGTGTCAGATCGAATTTCTGTGACGGCCGATTCCAGCAATATGTTGAGTCTGCCCGATGCGCTCGCGGCTTCGGCATACTTGCGATTTTTTACTTTGACGCGACTGAATGCATTGCTGCGATAGCTCAGCGTTACTGTTGTCCCCGGTTCTTCAGAAATGGTCACGGCAGCTTCTAGTGCTGCGTCACCTCCGCCTACGACGATGACATGCTTACCCTGAAATTGCGCCGGGTCAATCAAACGATACATGACCTTTTCTAACTCTTCGCCGGGTACATCTAACTTGCGCGGGGTACCGCGCCTGCCAATTGAAAGTAATACACTATTGGTGTGGTACGTACTCTTGGCAGTGACAACGGAAAATGTGCCATCGGGTTGGTGATCGATACGCTCCATTCTTTCGCCAAAATTGATCTTGATGCCTGTTTTGAGTAGCACGTCTTCCCATAGCGCCATGAGAGCCTCTTTATTGGTCTCCCTGAAATTCACTTTTCCGTACAGGGGTAAAGTCATCGGTGCGGTCATCACTAGTTTTCCGCGTGGGTAATGCAGCGTTGTTCCACCAAAAGTGCTTTCCTGTTCGATCGTGACATAACGTAAACCTTGTTCGTGTGCGGATAAAGTCGACGACATGCCTGCAGGACCAGCACCGACAATCACTACATCGTAAGGCGCATTGGATTTTTTGCGCTTGGAGATAGTGGTAATTGATTGCCGACCCTGTTCAACCGCTTTGCGGATTAGCCCCATACCGCCCAACTCGCCTGCGATAAAAATTCCCGAAACATTGGTTTCAAAGTTGGGTTTGACTTGCGGGATATCCACACCGCGCTTTTCGGTGCCGAATACCAATTTAATCGCACTGACCGGACAAGCTGCTGCACAAGCACCATGACCAATACACACCGCTGGGGTGATGAGAACGGCCTTGCCGTCAATAATGCCCAAGGCTTTTTCAGGACAGGATTTGACGCAACTGCCCGAACCCATGCACAAGTTGAGATCAACCACGGGATGCAAGGTGGCGGGTTCCGTTAAGCCAGCTTCTATCGTCTCACGCAAGATTTCGGTGTGAACCACAGTTCTTTTGCTGTGTCCACGCAAATAGAAAAACATGACCAGTGTGATGGGGATGATGTACAGCAGGTAAACGAAATAATCTGATTTCATGCGGCTGATGCCCTGTTGAAAATGAGTAATTTTTTAAGTGATGCAGTCTAGCAATCTGGATATGTGAATTCAAGGCGCGCAGCGCGACAATAATACATTCTCGCGTATAATCGCGCCGTTTTGTTTTTAATCTCAATGGGGTTTGCCTGATTTAGGCGGGTAACGATGTCATCTGAAATAGTGCAGCAAGAAAAAATCGGCGATAACGGTGCGGTCGATAGACGCGTGCAGAACGTAGTACACGAGCGTCGCTCATCAAGAGCTTCAGACGCGCCTGCGCCGGTTAAGGTGTTGGGCGGAACGCGTGCGCATGAAAAAAAACGCCTGGGTATGAGCGTAGCAATTATGTGGTTTGTGTTTGCAGCCTTGGTGGTGTTAGCCATCCCCGTTTACCAGGGCTTGTTTTATAAGCCTGGCAACGGTTGGGGGTATTTTAGCTATTGGATAGGTATCGTCGGCAGCGTAATGATGCTGCTGATGTTGTTGTATCCGATTCGAAAGCACTTGGCTTTTGCGCGTAATTGGGGCGCGTTACGCTATTGGTTCATGTTGCACATGATGTTTGGTATCGGTGGGCCGATACTCGTTTTATTTCATACTACTTTTCACATTAAATCTTTAAATGCTACGGTTTCATTGGCTTCCATGCTGTTGGTGGCAATCAGTGGTGTGATTGGTCGTTTCATTTATCGGCACATTCATCAAGGTTTGTATGGTCGTCAATCCGACCTAAAAGAGTTGCAAAAAGCCGTTGATGCAAACCAGGAAAAAATCAGCTCGGTGCTTATGGAAGCACCGGAAATTGGCGATAAGCTGAAAAAATTCCGCGACCATGTAATGGCGAAAGATGGGTCATTGCCCAGTCGTATGTGGCGGTTTATGACCATGACTTGGTATCGTCGCAAGCTGACATCGCATTGCAGTGATGAATTGCGCAAGGCTGTTATCATCTTGGCAAAGTCGCAGCATTGGAATGCGCGGCAGCAAGAAATGCATTGGCAAGAGGCGGTAAACAAAGTCAGCAGCTATTTGGAGGCGGCTCAGCAAGCCGGGCAGTTTTCTACCTACGAGCGGTTGTTTCGTTTGTGGCACATTTTGCATTCTCCATTTGTTTGGTTGTTGGGCTTCAGCGCGATAGTGCATGTCGTCGCTGTCAACATGTATTGATTGAGGTTTCATGCTGATACGTTTCGCATTACTTTTATGTTTGGTGTTTGGGACTAACGTTACATGGGCTGACGAGAAAGAACTCGCCTTGATGCCGGGCGATGTTATTCAGGGTCATGCCAAGATTGAAGCTAGCTGCAAAGACTGTCACGTGCGTTTCGATAAGGAAGCGCAAAAGGGGTTGTGCAAAGACTGCCATAAAGAAGTTAAGGCGGACGTGAACAATAAAAAAGGTTTTCACGGCACGCTAGACGAAAAAGATTGCAAGGTTTGCCACACTGACCATAAAGGGCGTGGCGCGAAAATCGTGATTTTGGATACCGCAAAATTCAATCACGACAAAACCGATTTTCCATTGAAAGATGCGCACAATAAAACTGACAAAGTAAAGTGTCAGGATTGCCACGATCCAAAGAAGAAATATCGTGAAGCGCCGCTGGAATGTAATGGCTGTCACAAAAAAGACGATAAGCACAAAGGCTCATTAGGCCCGGATTGCAACAATTGCCACACCGTTGTTAACTGGAAAGAATGGAAATTTGATCACAGCAAAACCAAGTTTTTGCTGAAAGGTAAGCACGTTGATGTGAAGTGCAGCAAGTGCCACTTAGAGGCACCCACAAGCTACAAAGAGGCACCCAAAGATTGCTTCGGTTGCCACAAAAAAGATGATAAGCACAAAAGCCTGTACGGTAAGAAATGTGAGACTTGCCACATCGATAAAAGCTGGAAAACCATTGAATTTGATCATGACACCGAAACTAAATTTAAGTTAAAAGGTAAGCACATTGAAACAAAGTGTGTGGCTTGCCATAAAGAGCCGTTGTATCAAAACAAGAAAACGCCGGACACGTGTTATGCCTGTCATAAAAAGGATGACATTCATAAAGGTGGCTTGGGTGAAAAGTGCCAGACTTGTCACAATGAAGAGAAGTGGAAGACACAAAAGTTTGATCACGACAAGGATACTAAATGGCCATTGCTGGGTAAACACACCACTACCAAATGCGATGCCTGTCATACAGTCGAATTGAAAAAACCAGATGCGAAAGAAAAAATCGCATTGATTTGTATCGGCTGTCATAAGATCGACGATAAGCACAAGGAAAATTTCGGTACCAAGTGTGAGTCTTGCCATAAGGAAAAAGACTGGAAAACCATTAAGTTCGATCACACACGTGATACCAAGTATCCATTAAAGGATAAGCATGAAAAAGTGAAATGTACCGGTTGTCACATTGGCAAGTTGTACGATCAAAAATTGGGTCAGGAATGTATCACCTGTCATAAAAAAGATGATGTACATAAGGATAAATTGGGCAAGAAGTGCGAGGCTTGTCACGAAATCAAAGATTGGAAAAAGGCGAAAATTGACCATAGTCGTTCGCGTTTCCCGCTTTTGGGCGCACATAACGTTGTCGATTGCAAAAAATGTCACACCACCCAGTTATTTCGTGATGTGCCTTTAGATTGCTTCTCTTGCCATAAAAAGGAAGAAGATAAAGTACACAAGCAACGCTTGGGTCAAAAGTGTGAAACCTGCCACAACGCACGTTCGTGGAAATCATGGGACTTTAACCACGATAAGCTCACCAAGTTCAAGCTGGATGGCGGTCACAAAAAGCCGGGTTGTTATGCTTGCCATAAGCTGCCTGTGGAGAAGGAGAAGTTTGTGGTTGAACGTACTTGCGGTGCCTGCCACGAAAAAGATGATAAGCATCAGGGTGAGTTTGGGCAACTCTGTGAGCGCTGCCACGTGACCGCAAATTGGCGTACCTTGCTGGTAGGTGGTGGTACCAAGCCATCCAAGTGACCGCTGGTCGCCACAATTCTTCCGTTCGTCTGCGTACCGACCACTCTGGCATATTTAGCTACCATTCAGTGGTCGGATAGTTGAGTGGATTACATGGTCATGTACTATGCTAATTATCAGCTAAGAGTTTTGTGGTAGTTTGCTAAAAATTTTGTAGTGCGTAACAACTATATTCCAGGAGTATCAAAATGAAAAAACAAAATATGAAATTTGCAGCAGTGAGCTTGCCTCAAATTTTACTTTCACCGCGTTGGCTGGCGATGATATTTCTGTTGCCTTTGCTTGTGATGGCTCATTTTGCGATGGCTGCACCCGCTGCTGAACTAGTCCCGGCGGCGCAACCGGTTGCGCAAGCTCCTGCTGCTGATAAATTTGATCACGCTAAGATTGGTTTTACCCTGAGCGGTGCGCACGCTGCGGCACGTTGCTCTGCCTGCCACATCAACAATGTATTTAAAGGGACGCCGCGTGATTGTGCCACTTGCCACACAGTTGGCAACCACATGGGTGCGACAGCGAAGCCCACTAAACACATAGCTACTAATGTTCAATGTGATGTGTGCCACAAAACCACTTTGTGGACACCCGCATTCTTTAGTCACGTCGGTACGGCGGCAGGTTCTTGTGGCGCTTGCCATAATAATACGGCTGCCAAAGGCAAGGCGAATAGCCACATGCCAACCGCGCAAGACTGTTCCGATTGTCATACCAGTATCGCTTTCACGCCATTGAAATCGGGTGCAGTGATGGTGTTGCCCGTGACTAATCCCCCGCACGTCCCAACAACCCAGCCTTGCAGCTTGTGCCACAATTCCACCGCTTTTGTTCCAGCCTTTACCATGGATCACACAGGCATTACCAGTGCATGCGAGACTTGTCATAGCGGTACTCAATTCTTGGGCGTCAAGCCACGTGCCAAGCAGGATGCGGTGCCAACCCACATGACTACCGCATTGTCATGCAATGTCTGTCATACCGTCGCCACAACCTTTAAATTGTCGGGTAGCGTGACATTACCTATGCCTGCAGGTCACATGCCTTCAAACATGCCTTGTGCGACCTGCCACACTGCCAGTGCCGGATTTGGTCCGGGTTCAGGTTTGCTGGGTATGACCCATAAGGGCATCACCAATAACTGCAAGAGTTGCCATAACGGTCAAACTTTTGCACTGGGTCAGGGTGTGACGCCCAAGCCTATGCCGTCCAACCATATCAGTACCAGTGGCGCATGTGAAACTTGCCACTCTCCAACCAGTACCAATGCGGGTGGATTTGTGACCGCAACCATGGTGCATACGGGCATTACCAGTAATTGTGCAAGCTGCCATAACGGACAGACTTTTGTCGGTACGCCCCCTATGAGTTCTCCGGTATCCAAGCCAACCGGTGTGCCAGCACATATAACGACCAGTTTGGCTTGTGAGACTTGCCATGCAGTGAACAAAACTAACGTGGGCGGGTTTGCCGGCACGGCAATGAATCACTCTGGGATAACGGTTGATTGTGTCAGCTGTCACGGTGGGCAAACCTTTGCAGTTGGGGTTAAGCCGCTTTCTATGCCGGGGAATCACTTGCCAACATCGGCAGTAACGAATGGGGGGAAGTGTGAGACCTGTCATTCGGCAAGCAGAACAAATGCAGGGGGATTCACAGGTGCACCGATGAATCATGCCGGTATTGTTGGAAGCTGCGCGACCTGTCACGGCGGGACAGTGACCTATGCGGGTGTTAATCATATTGTCAGTAGTAAAGATGCGGTGGCTTTGCAAAAATATCCAGCACATGCAACCACTCCATCTGATTGTTCCAGCTGTCACTCCTCGGTAATCACTTTTGCGGGGGGCGGTACCACAGCTATACCTGCCAATCACTTACCTACCAATCAAGTCTGTTCGCTTTGCCATTCCGCTGGGTATAGTCCGACTTTGACCAAGATGAGCCACGTAGGCATCGTGAATAATTGCAGCTTCTGCCACGATGGTAACAAGACCTTCGCGGTGGGAATGGTGCCCATGAACAAGAACAGTGGTCATGTACCAACCAGTTCAGATTGTTCGGTCTGTCATACCTCAACCACAACTTTTAAAGGGGGAACAAGCGGTGCGCTCCCGGCAGGACACTTGGTCACGACTCAGCCTTGCGTGCTTTGCCATGCCGGGGGATATAGCATTACTTCGACGAAGATGCAGCACACGGGCATTGTCAGCGGTTGTGCAAACTGTCATAACGGTCAAACCTTTGCGGTGAACATGACCCCTGTATCCAAGCCGACTGGCTCACTCCCGCATATCCCAACCAGTTTTGCGTGTGAGAATTGTCATCTACCGAGCAAAACAAGCGTGGGTGGTTTTGCTGGAACCGCGATGAAGCATACTGGCATCACCAACAATTGCGCGTCATGTCATAACGACGGGATGAGCTTTGCCGGTGTAACGCCTAAGCGCAAGCAGGATGCCAGCATTACGCATCTAACCACGGTGGATGATTGCTCAAAATGTCACACCTCAACCACCACCTTCACTGCGGCTACGCCGATATTGCCAGCTAACCACATCGTAACAGCGATGCCTTGCTCGACTTGTCATGCCGCCGGCTATAGTCTGACTTTAACCAAGATGAGTCACGTTGGTATTGTGAGCGGCTGTATCAATTGCCATAACGGTCAAACTTTTGCGGTCAACATGACGCCAAAGAATAAGTCAGATTTCCCAACACACATGGCGACAACTTCGGATTGTTCGTTCTGTCACTCCACCTCAAACTTCACTTCATTTGCTGGTGGAACAGGTGGCGGGGTCAAGCCGGCGAATCACATACCGACCACGCAAGGCTGTACGGTTTGCCATGCTGCCGGGTATAGTCTGACATTGACCACTATGAATCATACGGGCATCACGACTGGGTGTGTGAACTGTCATAACGGACAGACGTTTGTCGGGCCACAAACGCCAAAAATGAAGCCAGGCAATCACATTCCTTACGCGACCATGTTGCTTGGCGGGGCAACCATGCAATGTGAGTTCTGCCACAAAAACACGACAGTACCCGGTGGCTTCCTGACTAGTACAACTGGCGCAACAATGCACAACAATAGCCTTGGCAAAGGCTCGGGTCAGTGTACTGGCTGTCACCTTTCTGGTACCACCTATCTCGGTGTAAAGGGAAGGAAGTCATTGACTCATAATAAAACGGGACATCTGGATTGCTCAGATTCTGGTTGCCACAAACCGCTGGGTAATGAAGGAACTGCGTATCAAAGCTGGTAAAAACTTGCGCACAGAAGTTAAGAAAAGTAATACGGTGCAGTCGCAACCTAATGAGAGGCGATTGCACCGTTTTTTCTGGCAAGAAATTTACAAAATAAAATTAAGTGATGGAGTCGAAATTGAAAATTAACCAGATGTTGCTCCCCCATAAAATTTTAACGCGAGCAATCACTGCCCTTGGATTATTTTTGCCGCTCTATATGTCTGGAGTTCAACAAGCGAATGCCGAGGTGATTGATCGTATTGAGATCAATCAAGTCGGTGAGCAAGCGGAGATTCAGCTGCACTTCATAACGCGCATTCAGTTTAAGCGCCAGAGGACACTCAAGAATGGCGATGTACGTTATTACGTGACGCTGAAGGATATCAAGCCTGATGACCCCAGATTGGTGTGGGAAAAAAAGGGTTCACCCCCTTCAGATATCGTGCCGCCGTTTACAGTGACCTACCCAGAGCTGGATTCGTCGCTCACGGTTAGTTTTGGCAAAGTGATTAAGACGCGTGCTCGGGTGGCGGCGGATGGTCAGACTCTGAGTATTTTTACCAAAGCGATCAAAGCTCCGCAGGCAGAGCAGATTGCTTTGCCAATTGTGCCCACTGCACCGGTAATTGAGCTGCCAATCGCAGCGGCAGCAGTGGTGAGTGCGGCGGCGGCAGTGAGTACCGAAGCTGCAGCCAGAGCTAATGCCAGTGCCGATTTACCTGAGCCAGTCATTAAAGTAGAGGGTGCTGGCTTTCCGACAGATTTGCCGGCAGAAAATCAGCGTACGCCGGAACAAGTACAGCAAGAGGCGCAGCAGCTTTTCGTGGCAGCCAGCGATGCTTTGCAGACCAATCAAATTGACGCTTCGATCGAAGCTCTGAACAAAGTTCTCAATCTGCCACCCAATGTGCTGACGCAGCCAGCACAAGAGTTAATGGGTGAGGCGCGTGAAAAAAATGGCGAGTTTGCAAAAGCGCGGGTGGAATACGAGCTATATCTAAGGTTGTACCCCAATGCGGCGGACTTAAAACAAGTGCAGGCTCGCATAGCCAATTTACCCGTCAGCGATGCGAAGCCAGTACCCGCACCGATTGTATCGGAAGCCACACAACGAGCAAATGATGAAAAACTTAAAGTGACGGGTGGTATTTCGCAAAACTACTACTACGGAAATTCGCATACAGATGCATTTGCTATTGACACGAATAATGTGACGACAACCACTAGGTTTGGTGGGAAGGATCAGTCGCAGTTGGTGACATCGCTGGATTTGACTGCGCAGAAGCGCACTGAAACTAAAGACACGCGATTAGTGTTGCGCGAATTCAATCGGGCGAATTTCATGCCGGATCAACCGGAAGAGTATCGTTGGAATGCGGTTTATCTTGAACAGAGCGCACGGGATCGAAAATACATGTATCGCTTGGGTCGCCAGTCGGGTTCGTCGGGCGGTATGCCTGGCCGGTTTGATGGCTTGGCTGCCGGGTATAGCCTGAATTCGACTTGGCGCATCAATGCCGCAGCTGGCAAGCCTGTTGAGTATATTCGCGGCGGAAACCCGGCTGATGCCAAAACTTTTTACAGCGGAAGCATAGACCTTTCCCGCTTGCCTGATCAATGGAGCGGAAGTGCTTATGGTGTATTGCAGTATGTGGGGGGAGTAGGCGGGGTTCTGGAACGTAAAGCATTGGGCGCGGAGGCGCATTATTTCAATCAGCAGCGTAGTTATATGACGCAAATGGAATATGACACGATCTACCAAAAATTGAATCTAGTGAGTTTCCAGGGAAATTGGACTAAAGAATCCGGTACGAACTTTTACCTGTCAGCAGACCATCGCAGGTCACCCCCGTTGGTGTTGAGCTTGAATAATCAATGGACGCAGTCGCTAAAAGAGTTGCTTGGCGAAGGCACCGTCACGTTGCAGACTTTGCGTGAGAATGCGATCGCACTCAGCCAGATTTTCAATATGATTTCAGTCGGCATGTCACGTCCAATGACTCCCACTTTGAGATTGGCTACGGATTTTCGAGTCAGCAACATAGGCAGTTCAGGGGTAAATACCACATCGACTAAAGCACCCGGGAGCAATACGATCACTGTTGGCACACAACCGGGAGCGATCAGCACTGGCAATCAATACGTGTGGTCTGCGCAGGCGATTGGTAACAATTTATTCTTTGATAACGACCTAGGTATCGCCAATTATTCTTATAGTAGTGCAAGAGATTCCAAGTCGCATTCTTTGGGTTTTAGCCAAGTGACTACTTTTAGAGAAAAGTGGCGTGCTGATTTATCGCTGCAACTTTTTAATTCGCATAGTGATACCAGTGGAACGACAACTCAGGTTCGGCCAAGTGTGTCGATTAACTATCGCAAGAGTGATACCTTGAGCTTCACCGCCGAAAGTGGCGTGGAGCAATACCACACCACCGCAACAGGATCTGAAAGCAAAACACTGCGCAAGTATTTCTTCGTAGGTTATCGTTGGGACTTGCGCTAGTAAGGCATAGGCTCAATTGGTAGCCAAGGTGTGGGTATTGGGGAACGTTGAATAAATATGGAGAATGTTGTGAAAACATCATCATTGGCAAAATACGGTTCACTCGCATTAGTGCTTTTACTTGCGGCCTGTGGCGGTGGTGGAGCCGATACTGTCGGCACACCCAATACAGGTGGTGTATCCGCGACATCGTTGATTAACTGGACATGGGTAAATGGGGCTAATACTACATTTCAGTTAGGTGACTATGGCGTACAAAGTGCACCTGCTGCAACCAATCAACCGCGCGCACTGGAGGGTGCGGTGTCATGGACAGACGCGCTTGGGAATCTGTGGATGTTCGGCGGCGGCGGCATTGATAGCACAGTTAACTCGGCAGGTAATTCCGGTGATTTTAACGATATGTGGAAATACGATACCACGACCAAGCAATGGACGTGGCTGACTGGAACAGCCACGCTGAATCAGCTTGGTACCTATGGGGTGCAAGGCACAGCTAATGCTGCGAACTCACCGGGAGCACGCCAATATTCTTCAACTTGGACGGATAGTGCTGGGGATCTCTGGCTGTTTGGCGGCTATGTCAGGACTGATGTTCTATCAGGAAGTACAGCCTTTGCTAACGACTTGTGGAAATTTAACCCCGGCTCTAATCAATGGACATGGATAAATGGGTCGGATATAACCAATCAAGTTGGGAGTCATGGTTCGATCAATATCACCAGTCCAAGCAATGTGCCTAGTGCGAGGTATGGCGCAGTATCCTGGAAAGATACGAGTGGTAATTTTTGGATGTTTGGTGGATTAGGGATAGATTCAACGGGTGCAACCGGCTACCTCAATGATTTATGGAAATTTGATGGCGTTAACTGGACTTGGATTAGTGGAGCTAAAACGATCAATCAGGTAGGCGTGTATGGAAGCAAGGGTATCGCTGCCGTGGGTAATGTTCCCGGTGGACGCTCTGGCGCAGCAGGTTGGAAAGATGCCAGTAACAACTTCTGGTTGTTTGGTGGCTATGGATTTGGCAGTGCAGGAAAGGGCGACCTGAATGATATGTGGAAGTTCGATGGGATAAAATGGACTTGGATGGGCGGCGACCTTACTATCGGCCAACTTGGAAGCTATGGAACGCCGGGTGTGGTTAGTGCCAGTAATATCCCGGGCGCACGCCGCTTTTCAGCCACTTGGACAGATGGCAGCGGTAAGTTTTGGCTATTTGGCGGGGCTAGGTATAACGCCAGTTTTAATACCGATGATTACAACGATCTTTGGAAATTCGATGGTAACAATTGGATTTGGATGAGTGGTTCAAATGCGACAAATCAATCGGGTACCTATGGCACATTGGGAAGCCCTGCACTGGCCAATGTTCCTGGAGCACGAGATGTTTCAGTATCTTGGACGGATAGTAATGGTAAGTTTTGGTTGTTCGGTGGACAAGGATATGACTCGCTCGGTTCAGTTGGCTATCTCAACGATCTATGGGGCTTCGCCGTCAAGTAACTCACCGTGATCGGCACATTGTGCCGATCACTCTTGATGCTTGCGAACGGTCGTTTTATTTTTTCCGTTGATACTCGATAAAATGAAATTCTAGCGTCTCTGGAATTTCTTGATGATGAATTTCACGTGATACTTCCTGCCATGCTGTTCTGTCAAATTCGGGAAACCACGCATCACCCGGCACATTCTTTTGCACCTCGGTGATAAACAAAGTATCTGCAAGTTGAATCGTTTGTGCATAAATATCCGCGCCACCTACAATGAATAGGTGAGCATCATTTGCACACGCCGATAAAGCGGCGGGCAACGAATCAGTGACGATGCAACCTTCAATTCTCAAGCCGTGGTCACGAGAAACAACAACCGTAGTGCGCCCAGGCAATGGTTTGCCGATTGATTCATAGGTTTTGCGGCCCATGATCATGTGGTGTCCCATGGTGAGTGATTTAAAGTGCTTAAGGTCGGCAGGGCACCGCCACGGCAAGGTGTTATTCACGCCGATGGTACGATTCCGCGCTATCGCCACGATGATAGAGATGTGCGTTTTCATATCGGTGTTGGGATAAGAGATTTCATACCGCTACCGGCGCTTTGATGGCCGGATGTGGTTCGTAGCCTTCCAGTGTGAAATCTTTGAACTTGAATCCAAAAATATCTTTTACCGCCGGATTGATTTTCATCGTCGGCAGTTGACGCGGTTCGCGTGACAATTGTTCATGCGTCTGTTCCATGTGATTCGAATACAGATGCGCATCGCCAAAGGTATGGACGAAGTCACCGGGTTGCAAGTCACACACTTGTGCCATCATCATGGTCAGTAGCGCATAGCTGGCGATGTTGAAAGGCACACCAAGGAAGATGTCAGCACTGCGCTGATATAGCTGGGAAGATAATTTTCCATCCGCCACATAAAATTGGAAGAAGGTATGGCAGGGTGCAAGTGCCATCTGATCGAGTTCGCCGACGTTCCAAGCCGAAACGATGATGCGACGCGAATCAGGATTACCCTTAAGTTGGTCGATAGCCATCTTGATCTGGTCGACCACGCGGCCGTCCACAGTCTCCCACGAGCGCCACTGCTTGCCATATACTGGGCCGAGGTTGCCATTCTCGTCCGCCCAATCATCCCAAATCTTGACGCCGTTGTCCTTTAGATATTTGATGTTGGTATCGCCCTGCAAGAACCACAACAGTTCGTGGATGATGGACTTTATGTGACACTTCTTGGTGGTGACCAGCGGAAATCCTTCGGCTAAATTAAAGCGCATCTGGTAACCAAACACACTGGTCGTGCCGGTACCGGTGCGGTCGGATTTCTTGGTGCCGTGATCCAGCACGTGCTGCATTAAATCGAGATATTGGCGCATGATGTTAGCCGTATAATCGCGGCGTTAAATGACATTTTTCGAGGACGCAATGCTAGCACAATTGACTGTGTCGCCGCCCCGATGCGCAAGTGTTATGGTTGGCTAAGAGCAAAGCACTGTGTGACGGTATTGCACCTAACGAGCTCACAGCTGTAAGCTATCACAACGTGTAAAAACTCGACAAATAAAATAACTGACCGGTTGAAGTTTAGATTTATACAAGGGAGTCTTGATGCTCATTGAACTATTCATCTTGATCGTGGTGGTTGCAGTAGTCGTCATCGCATTGCGTCCCCCACGCCAATAGTGGGCCATTGCGAAAATATTGAGAGACTTATAAATCTGGCTTGTAGCCAATGGTTTAAATAAAAAATGCAGTAAAAGAAAAAGCCCAGCACTTTCGCGCTGGGCTTTTTACTAACTTAAAAGCTAATTAAGCAGCTTGGATGTTAGAAGCTTGCTTGCCTTTTGGACCTTGCGTAACTTCAAAGCTAACTTTTTGACCTTCTTGAAGCGATTTAAAACCGTTCATGTTGATCGCTGAAAAATGCGCGAACAAATCATCGCTGCCATCATCGGGTGTAACGAAACCAAAACCTTTAGCGTCGTTGAACCATTTAACTGTACCTGTTGCCATGTGTTTACTTCCTTATTAAAAAACGGGAGGCTTCCCGCAAACAATCTGAATCGAAGAGTGCACATGGTGTAACCAAGTACTAAAAAACTTTGAATCAAATACCTGTGAGCGTTTTACGGGAGTTATTGCGTGTCGTCAAGATAATTCGCTAGCGTGAGAGCGGAACACTTCATAAAAGCGTGGCTGCAATGACCCAATAGCGTGTAAATTTTCCGATGGCCATAAACAGCGCGGCCTGCCACCAATTCAGTCGCAACCAGCCCGCAGCAAGGCATAGCGCGTCACCGAGCATTGGTATCCACGCGAGTAGCAATGCTGGGGTGCCGTATTGTCGGAGTTGCCCAACATGCTTGAGTTGTTTAGTGGGAGGTAACAACCAACCCATGCAGAAGCTGACCATGCCACCTAAGGTGTTACCAAGTGTAGCAGTAGCGAGTGTTGTCCAAAGTGAGTCGGGGAAATTTTTGAGTACGGCGAATAAGGTGATTTCAGAGCCGCCTGGCAGAAGTGTAGCGGCGAGGAAGCTACTGGCAAAAAGTGAAAGCAGGCTGGCAGTTTCGGTCATTTTGAACGCTGTCATTCCCGTTTTCGCGAGAATCCAATGTCTTTTTCAAAAAAGCTTTGATTTTGTCTCCGCATCGAGGAGAACTTTTTTTGGCTGGATTTCCGTCTTCACGGGAATGACGGTGTTGGATGGGGTGGTGATTAGAATTTAATTGCCGAAAAAATCTTCTTCGCCAAATCACCGACTGCTTGCATCGGGTTGGCGCGTATATTTTTTTCTTGTTCGGCCATCATCACAAACAATCCGTCCATGGCTTTGCGTGTGATGTAGTCCTTCAGGTTGGCATCCTTGGCCTCAACTAATCCCAGCTCTACGCCTTTGCCTGCGAACTGGTCATATTTATCGGCAAGTTTTACTTTCGCCATAGACTTGGCAACGATAGGTTTGAACTTGCCAGCTAAAGCAGCTTCAGTATTTTTGCGGAAATATTGTGTTGCCGCATCTGATGGGCCGGTGATGATGTCTCGTGCGTCGGTGACACTCATTTTTTTTATGCTGTTTACCAATAAAGCTTTAGCTTCTGGAACAGCAGCTTCGGCTGCGCGATTCATCGAGGTCGTTAAATCATCCGCATACTTCCCCATCCCGAATTTGCGCAGCATGCCATCCACTTTTTGTAAATTTTCCGGAAGTGGAATACGTACTTTGTCGTTGCCTAGAAATCCATTTTCTTTGGCAAGCCCTGACACGGCTGTTTCGGCAGCTTGCGTGAGGGCTTGGCGCAGACTGCTAACTTGATCGGCTTTGCTGAAATTGGCGAGCGGGTTGGTAGCAGGTGTTGCGCTAGCTGTCTGGCTGGTGGCTGTAGGAGCGGCAGATTCAGCTGGTGCTGTCGGTGCGGGCGCAGCGTTTTGTTGTGCCGCCTCATTCAACTTTGCTTTTAAGTCGTTCAAGCTCAAAGCGTTCGCAGGAAGTGAGAGTGATGCAAATACTACGCTAGCGATAAGCGATTTTTTCAGCATGATGAGTTCCTTAAAAGTGTTGAATAAAAATGATGTTATTTTTTTCTCGGTGGCATCAAGTCGGTGATTGTTCCCTCCGCCATTTCCGCCGCGAATCCCAATGTTTCAGACAAGGTGGGATGCGGATGGATGGTCAATCCGATGTCTTCCATATCAGCGCCCATCTCTAATGCCAGCACAGCTTCAGCGATGAGTTCACCCGCATTCACGCCGACGATGCCCGCACCCAGAATCCGACGCGTGGTTGGATTGAGCAAAATTTTGGTTACGCCTTCGCTGCGTCCTACTGAGCCAGCGCGACCTGAAGCAACCCACGGGAACGCAGCTTTTTCGTATTCGATACCCTGCGCTTTGGCATGTGTTTCGGTGAGCCCCATCCACGCTACTTCTGGGTCAGTGTAAGCAACGGAAGGAATGGTCAGCGGCTCGAACACCGCGTGATGACCCGCAATCACTTCGGCAGCAACCTTACCTTCATGCACCGCTTTGTGCGCCAGCATCGGGTCGCCCACGATATCGCCAATGGCAAAAATATGTGGCGCGTTGGTGCGCATTTGCTGATTGACGGGAATGAAGCCGCGCTCATTGATAGTAACGCCTGCTGCATCGGCGCCGATGTCACGTCCGTTCGGGCGACGACCAACGGCCATTAGCACGCGGTCATACAGTTGTGGTTCAGGTGCTTGTTCGCCTTCAAACGTGACTTTCAATCCTTCTTTCAACGCTTCAATTTTAGTGACTTTGGTTTTGAGATAAATCGCTTCGTAACGTTTGACGATGCGTGTGTGCAGCGGCTTGACCATGTCTTTATCTGCACCGGGCATGAGTTGATCCATCAGTTCAACGACGGAGATTTTTGAGCCGAGTGCGTCATACACCGTAGCCATTTCCAAACCGATAATGCCACCGCCGATAATCAACATGCGCTTAGGGATGTCTTGTAACTGCAATGCGCCTGTAGAGTCGATGATGCGCGGGTCGTCATACGGAAAGCCGGGGATGCGCGCCACGCTTGAGCCTGCAGCGATGATGATATTGTCGAAGCTGACGGTCTTAGTGCCTTCAGCTGTTTCTACTGACAACATATTCGGCGATGTGAATTTAGCTTTGCCGTTGACCACTTGCACTTTGCGCTGCTTGGCGAGTGCCACGAGACCACCTGTTGATTTGCTGATGACGCTTTCTTTCCAAGTACGGATG
>JABFRF010000184.1 GCA_013141315.1 Gallionella sp.
CACACCTCACTTATTCGCCTCGATAACGAATAGGGGAGTTCAGGCGTGCTATGTATGTACTGTTTTTGCAGCAGCGTATTATTTATCCGTTTGGTTTACAAGGTGTTTTTGCGGGGATACCTCAGGGACAGACCACTATTCCCTGCTAACATTCAGCATCTTTATCACTAACAAACTACGGTTAAAGGGGTTAGCTCAGGTTCGAATTATTTTCCAGCCCATCAACTAACGGCTACTCGTGCAAACTTTCGCTTCCCTACCTGCGCCACAACAATCGTACCCACCGCTATCGTTACCGCTCTGTCGCTAACTTTCTCGCCGTTCAGCCTAACCCCACCTTGCTCTATCGCACGAATTGCTTCCGACGTACTGCTTGCCAGTCCCGCTTGTTTGAGCAACTGTGGAACAGATATGCTTCCATCAGGTGCGCTTATGTTGATTTCCGGCATATCGTCTGGCAATACACCTTTTTGGAAGCGCGCTTCAAATTCTAATAACGCATCTACTGCCGCTTGTTGAGTATGAAAGCGTGCGACGATTTCTTGCGCTAACAACACTTTAATGTCGCGGGGATTTCGCCCGCCTGCCACCTCTGCTCGCCAGCCCGCGATTTCATTGAGGCTACGGAACGACAAAAGCTCCAGATAACGCCACATCAAGGTATCCGAAATCGACATGAGTTTGCCGAACATATCTTGGGGAGTGTCGGTGATGCCAATGTAATTACCCAAGGACTTGGACATTTTGTTTACGCCATCCAAGCCTTCCAGCAAAGGCATGGTGAGGATGCACTGCGCAGGCTGACCATAGTGTTTTTGTAGCTCACGACCCATCAGCAGGTTGAATTTTTGGTCTGTGCCACCCAATTCAATATCTGCCTTCAGTGCCACAGAATCATAGCCCTGCACCAGCGGATAGATAAACTCATGGATTGCGATCGGCTGACTGCTTTTGTAGCGCTTGGAAAAATCATCGCGCTCCAGCATTTGCGCCACGGTATGGGTGGCGGCAAGACGTATCAGGTCAACCGCGCTAAATGCATCCATCCATGCGGAATTGAATACAACCTCTGTCTTGTTGGGGTCGAGTACCTTAAATACTTGCGCACGATAACTCTCCGCATTGGCAAGCACCTGATCACGAGATAACGGTGGCCGTGTGGCATTTTTGCCTGTTGGATCGCCTATCATGCCGGTGAAATCGCCAATCAAAAACAAGGCGTGATGCCCCAAGTCTTGCAGTTGGCGCATTTTATTGAGCAATACGGTGTGGCCAAGATGCAGATCGGGTGCAGTCGGATCAAAGCCAGCCTTGATGCGTAGTGGGCGACCTAGCGCGATCTTTTGTTTTAACTCACTTTCCACCAGCAATTCTTCAGCGCCGCGCTTGAATATTGCCAGCTCTTCCGCCGGGCTTGCCTGTATCGTCATCATTTTGTCTTTAATTTCAATAGGTTTAGATTGCGGCGAACCGCTTATCCCGAGCATTGAGCCGTTTATCGGTTACTTTTCGCCATTTAGTTTGCCAGATTGCCGCTTATCAGTTGAGTTTTGAAGCATAAGCTCGTTCTGGTAAAGTGCGCCCCAGTCCAGTACATAACACCCTGCTAAATATAGCAAAGCATCTAGGAGGCGCGAATGTTAACTCAAAATCTACTCAGCCAAGAACGCAAAATGAAATTACGTTTGTTCGTGGCGCTCTCCACCATTCCTTTGCTCGGCGTGGTTACCGCGTTTGGCTTGGTGTCGGAAAGCGATTTGGGGTTGGCGAAAACCAATATCACCGTACAAGAGATCACCTTGCCTGAAATTGCTGTCGCACAAATCTCTGCGGCCAGTTTTTGGCGCAACGAGCGCGTGCAGCGCGGCGACACCTTGGTCGCCTTGCTAAGCCGCCTTAATATCACCGAGGCGGCAGCCATTAATTACCTTATCGGCGCACCTGAAGCGGCACCCTTCCGGACCCTTGCAATCGGCAAAGAAGCCCAGGCCGAAACCAATGCAAACGGTGATCTCATTAGCTTGCGCTTCCTCAACACAGGCAATGAGCAAGTATTGATCGATAAGCAAAACGGCGCGTTCCAAACCAAAACTTTGACCGTGCAATTGGAAAAGCGTTTGTTCGTACGCACTGGCGAAATCAAAACCAGCTTGTATGCAGCCACCGATGCGGCTGGCATGCCTGAATCAGCAGCGGATCAATTAACTCAACTGTTTAGCGGGGACATTGATTTTCATCACGATGTCAAGCCGGGCGATAAATTTACTGTTGTTTATGAAATGGAATACAGCAACGGTGCGTTGGTTAATATCGGACGTATTCAAGCGGCTGAATTTATCAATCAAGGTCACTCATACCGCGCTGTGTACTTCTCAAAAGATGGACAAACTGGTAGTTATTACACACCCGAAGGCAAAAATGTAGAAAAGGCTTTCCTGCGCTCACCTATTGAATACTCTCGCGTCAGTTCTGGCTTTACGTCAGCTCGCATGCACCCCGTGTTAAACACCCTTCGTGCTCACAAAGGCGTTGATTTCGCTGCACCAACAGGCACTCCCATTAAAGCGACGGCAGACGGCGTAATTGAACTCGTGGGCAGAGAAAACGGCTACGGCAACGTGATTAAAATGAATCATCAAGGTCGCTACAGCACCGTATATGGTCACTTATCACGCTTCGCAAGCGGCTTGCACAATGGTCAACGCGTGAAACAAGGTCAGGTCATTGGCTATGTCGGCATGACTGGCTTAGCCACTGGTCCCCATCTACATTACGAATTTAAGATTGACGGTCAACAACGCAATCCAATGAGCGTGGCCTTGCCAAGCGCACAACCGGTTAGCACGGCCTACAAAACTGCGTTTCAATCCGTGGCCATCGACTTCGTCGCTCGCCTGAGTTTATTGCGTAACACTAATCTCGCCAAACTCGACTAAGCATCACGTGCGACAACTCTACATTGGGTTGATGTCAGGAACCAGCTTGGACGGCATTGATGCCGTCCTTGTTGATTTAGGGCAGGCAAAAATGCAACAGCTTGCGCAACACTACCTACCTTTTGACGACACACTAAAAAACAATCTGCTGGCGCTGCACCTGCCCAGCCACAACGAGCTTCATCAAACACAAATCATTGGCAATCAACTTTCCAAACTGTACGCCAACGCAATTCAGCAGCTGCTGAATACAACCCATTTAACCAGCGCGAACATTCAAGCAATCGGCTGTCACGGCCAGACTATTCGCCATTGCCCTGAACACGGCTACACCCTGCAAATCGGCAATCCCGCACTGCTGGCCGAATTAACCAGCATCACAGTCATCAACGATTTCCGCAGTCGTGACATCGCAGCAGGCGGGCAAGGCGCACCGCTCGTCCCCGCGTTTCACGATAAAGTATTGCGCGATCCCAACACTCACCGTGTCGTAATCAATATCGGCGGCATCAGCAATCTGACCAACCTTGCGCCTAACATTGCCACATCCGGCTTTGACTGCGGACCTGGTAATTTGCTGATGGATGCTTGGTGTATGCAGCACTTAGCTCAGCCATACGACAAAAATGGCGAATGGGCTGCAACGGGGAAAGTCGTTCCTGAACTGCTGAAGCAAATGCTAGCTGAACCGTTCTTCGCCCTACCGCCACCCAAAAGCAGCGGGCGTGACTTGTTTAATGCCGCTTGGTTGCACAGCAAGCTGCAAGGCAATGAAGCCGCAGCCGATGTGCAAATGACGTTACTTGAGCTAACTAGCCTAAGCATCGCGCAAGTGATACACAAGCATTGTGCAGGTACAAAAGAAATTTATTTATGCGGTGGTGGCGCGCGTAATCAAACTTTGCGCAATCGACTAATCGCATTGCTACCTGAAAGCAGAATACAAACGACTAGCGCACTGGGCGTGGATAGTGATTTTTTAGAAGCCATCGCTTTCGCTTGGTTAGCACAGCAAACACTTAACGGACAGCCGTCCAACTTGCCGCTAGTCACAGGCGCGAAACACGCGTGTGTCTTGGGTGCAGTTCACCACGCGTAAATAAAAACGGGACGCAAAAGCGTCCCGTAGTATTTGCAACAACCGTTATTGACTAAGCTGAAAACGATGACCCACAGCCGCAAGTCGAGGTTGCATTCGGGTTCTTGATAACGAACTGCGAACCTTCCACGCTTTCTTGGTAATCAATTTCCGCACCCACCAGATACTGAAAACTCATCGGGTCGATCAATAATTGCACGCCGTTTTTGTTCAACACGGTGTCGTCTTCGTTGGTCACTTCATCAAACGTAAAGCCATACTGAAAGCCTGAACAGCCACCACCGCTGACGAACACGCGCAGCTTCAAATCAGCGTTGCCTTCTTCGGTGATGAGTTCTTTTACCTTATTCGCCGCATTGTCAGTAAACAACAAAGGGTCTTGCACTTCAGTCATTGCATTCATGGCTTACTCCTGAAAATTATTCGTCATTCGACTTACGATGTGACCATCATACTGGAATGAGGGTAAATTAAACACTCCCCCTATCGGGTTATGGCAATAACGGCACATTGTTCAGTGCGGTGTTTTCTGGCAGTCCAAACATGATGTTCATGTTCTGTACAGCTTGCCCCGCCGCACCTTTCACCAAATTATCTATCACTGACAACACCACCACGGTGTCACCTCCCTGCGGACGATGTACAGCGATACGGCAATGGTTCGCGCCACGCACCGAGCGCGTTTCAGGATGACTGCCTGCAGGCAATACATCGACAAATGGCTCGTTGACATAACGCGCTTCAAATATAGCTTGCAGGTCAACCTCGCGGGTTAACTTGCCGTACAGTGTGGCATGAATGCCGCGTATCAACGGGGTGAGATGTGGCACAAATGTCAGCCCAACCTCTTTACTCACCGCGCGCGCCAAACCTTGCTTTATTTCTGGCAAATGCCTATGTCCTGATACGCCATACGCTTTAAAGTTGTCGCCTGCTTCGGCAAACAATGTACTGATTTCTGCTTTGCGCCCCGCGCCCGATACGCCCGATTTTGCATCAGCAATCAAACTGCCAAGCTCGATCACACCCGCTTCCAACAAAGGAAGAAATCCCAATTGCACAGCGGTCGGGTAGCAGCCTGGGTTTGCAACCAGACGTGCAGTTTTAATCTGCGCCCGATTCATCTCAGGCAAGCCGTACACCGCCTCTGCAACCAAATCTGGACAAGCGTGCGTCATGCCATACCACTTTTCCCAACTGGCGATATCCTTCAAACGAAAATCTGCCGCAAGGTCAATTACCTTCACCCCCGCCTCCAGCAAGGCGCGAGTTTGCTGCATCGCAATGCCGTTAGGCGTAGCGAAAAACACCAAATCACACTGCTCAAGATGAGCTTCGTCAGGATGAGTAAACGGCAAATCCACGAAGCCACGCAGATTGGGGAACATTTGATTAACCAATGTTCCCGCATCGGCACGCGAAGTAATAACTTGCAATTTAACCTGCGGATGCGCTGCCAATAGACGCAGCAATTCCACGCCCGTATAGCCTGTGCCTCCCACTATGCCCACTTTAATCATCGCAATTTCTCTCAAATAAACTGTTACACATGATACCTAAATTCGGCTCGCCCATATAAAAAGCCGCCCGTAGGCGGCTTTTGCTGTAATCCAAAACGATTAACGTTTGGAGAACTGTTTCCTACGGCGCGCTTTACGCAGACCCACTTTTTTACGTTCAACTTCACGCGCATCACGAGTGACCAAACCAGCCTGTTTCAGAACTGTTTTGAATGTTGCATCATAGTCGATCAACGCACGTGTAATACCATGTCGAACCGCACCCGCTTGACCAGATTCACCGCCGCCAGATACGTTAACCATGATGTCAAACTTGCCTAATGTTTCAGTCAAAGTCAAAGGTTGACGAACCACCATACGACCTGTTTCACGAGAGAAGAACACATCCACTGGCTTATCATTAACAATGATGTCGCCCTTGCCTGCCTTCATAAACACACGTGCTACCGCGCTTTTGCGACGACCCGTTCCATAATTGTAAGCAACTGTCATGATTACGCCTTCAACAAATTAACGATTTTAGGTTGCTGTGCTTCGTGGGGATGAGCCGCGCCTGCATAGACCTTCATTTTGCGCAACATTGCGTATCCCAGAGGGCCTTTTGGCAACATGCCTTTAACTGCTTTTTCCAACACACGGCTTGGATGGCGCGCTTGCAATTTGTTGAAGTTAGTCGTGTACAAGCCACCAGGATAACCAGTATGGCGATGGTACAACTTACCTTCAGCCTTATTGCCTGTCACACGCAACTTATCCGCGTTAACCACCACAACGAAATCGCCTGTATCCACGTGCGGGGTGTAGATTGCTTTATGCTTGCCACGCAAACGTGAAGCAATTTGTGCTGCCAAGCGACCTAGCACTTGGTCGGCTGCATCAACCAGAAGCCAGTCATGCTGGACTTCCTGTGCTTTAGCGGAAAATGTTTTCATAGCCAAAATACCTAAAATTCAATAAGTAAAACTCGAAGGGCGCGCATTCTATTGCAGCCAACCCAACCCTGTCAAACGCTATTTACGAAAGCCTAACGCAAGAGTCTCCTCAAGCGCAGCAGAATCAAGCTGAGCTGTAGAATGTTGCGCATTCCAATAACGTCACCAGTACATGAAGTGGTTGAAGCACCCACCGCGCTCACCACACGTTACGAGATGAATTACATTTTATTGCCACGATCAGAATCGCTGCAAAACAGCAAAATTTTTGTCCATGAAGTAATTGAGCTGCTCTGGTTATCAGTTAAAATCAGGCTTCATTAAACCGTCTTGAAAGAAAGTCCATCATGAAAGCACGCGTCAAATGGGTAGAGCAGGTGTCGTTTTTGGGAGAATCGGAAAGCGGTCACGCGGTACTGATGGATGGCGCACCCGCAGCAGGCGGGCGTAACCTCGGCCCGCGCCCGATGGAGATGTTGCTACTCGGCGCGGGTGGTTGCACCAGCTTTGATGTGATTGCGATTCTAAAAAAAAGCCGTCAGGCTGTTACCGACTGTTATGTGGAGCTTGAGGCTGAACGTGCCGAAACCGACCCCAAAATCTTCACCAAAATCCACATGCACTTTGTCGTAAAAGGCAAAGACATCAAGCCCGAAGCGGTTGAAAAAGCCATTAAATTATCGGCGGAAAAATACTGCTCGGCCTCCATCATGCTCGGCGCAATGGCTGCTGTGACGCATGATTTTGAAGTAATACAAGAGTAATAAAGCTGTGTAAATTGCGATGGGGTGGCGGATGGAAAAATTAGTGGTACGTCCTCAACCTACTGCTAAACTAGCCAACAATGAGAAAACTCATGCCAACCATCAGCCAGTTTTTTGGAATTGTTGTGCAGATGTTCTGGCGGGAACATGCACCGCCACACTTTCACGCCATGTATGGTGAATACGAAGCTCTAATTGACATTCGCACACTGGAAGTCATCAAGG
>JABFRF010000129.1 GCA_013141315.1 Gallionella sp.
ATTTCCTCATGTATGTAGTAAGAAGAATCTTTGTTTCAGCGTTCCCAATTTGGGCAAGGTTGAGCAAAGCATAGATACTATTTCGAACAAGGGTCGAATCTTTCAGCTCAAGTTAGCTCCCTAATTTTTCAAGCAACAAAAAAGCCGACGCAAGTCGGCTTTTTTACATCGCTTGAAGCAGTAAAATTACTTCTTCATTGCATCCGCTGCAGTTTTAGCAGCATCAGCAACAGCTGGAGCAGCGGCAGCAACAGCAGTCGCTGCTTCAGCAACAGCTGGAGCAACAGCAGAAGCTGCTTCGGCAACAGCAGGCGCTGCAGTTTGTACGGTAGTAGCAACATTGGCTGTAGTTTCAGCAGCTTTTTCGCCACATGCAGTCAAAGCAACAGCAATCAGAGCAACAATCAGAGCATTCTTCATTTTAATTTCCTTGGGGGGTTAATAATATAAAACAACATTTTGCTTGCCTTTGAAACGCATCTAAAACCAAAGAGCAAGATGCATCCAAAATCAAAGTCGCGGCATTCTACCAGCCTATCTTTAAAAATCCAGTGCTTTTGGAGAATTCTTTTTATAACCCTAGTCTTGTAGAAGATGGAGCCGGATGCGAGACGGCCCACATTTCCATAAACCTCGCTTTTAAAATATGTGCATTGGCTGAGTCCTGGATTGAAAATAATCCCCGAGCATCATCAAAGTGATAGCGTTGTACTAGGTGTTCGTCATCAGCCACAGAAAAAGGGGTGGCGATATGCTTTAAGTTTTTGGGTGTTTGGTAGATAAACATGTTGCCGCTGAACTGATGCAATAGGTTCATCATGCGCGGACACTTTGTCGTGAGGTGGCTGGCGTCATGGGCTAGCAGGTGAAGTTTATGGACGGGGCTGCTAAGTAAGAAGCTGCGTAACGTGTTGAAGCGCGTCTCTGAATTGAACCCAAGTCGGTCGAAATCCTTTTCAAATAAATATAAATTATGTTCGGCCATCTTGCATAGGTTGTCTATCGCAGTGACATACTCTGCGATGCTGGAAAGTGTAAGCTGCTCTGGTGTGTAGTCGCTCATAAATGCCACTCCAAATAATCAGTCGAGAGAAATATAGCCGTCCAAATACCATTGGTAAAGTGTCGCAATAAGTGCGGGAGAGATATTTTTTATGTCAGTTAATACACGTTCATCGGCTAAGCCGCGCAGCAAGGGATAGTCACTTGGGTTGGGTTGAAGTGCTTCACCATTGATAAAAATCCACCCGTCATGGCACAGCATTTGGCTGGTTAAGCTAAGTACTACCCCATTTTTTTGTAGCTGCTGCTTAAATTTTGTTGGGTTTAATCCATCCCCAGGGGATTCGAAAAAAATATGCGGTTTGGGTTCGCTCAAGTAACAACCTAAAAAATTGGCGATGTCTTGTTTGTCCCAACGCACTTTCTTAATTGCATCTGCCACTTGATCCAACATCGCTGTGCTGATTTCGGAAGGGTGACTTTGAGTTTTTAGCTCGGGGTCGGCATACAAGCCATTCACGGTGATGCGATCTTGTAAATACACCAAAAATTGTTCAGCTAATTCCTGGTAAGCCGGAGTTCGGAAGCCAATTGAATAGGTCATACAGTTGTCTTCGGCGATGCCGTTGTGGGCGCATTGCGGTGGCAGGTAAAGCATGTCTCCAGGTTCCAGGATCCACTCTTGTTCGATACGAAAATTTTTCAAAATACGCAAGGGTGCGCCTTCTATTAACGTGCGATCAGCTTGCGTGGAAATCTGCCAGTGACGATGCCCCGTACCTTGCAGGAGGAAAACGTCGTAGGGATCAAAGTGTGGCCCAACCCCGCCTCCCTTGGGCGCGTAGCTCACCATCAAATCATCCAAACGTGCATGCGGAATAAACGAAAAATGTTTGAGTAACTCTGCAGCTTCCGGCAAATGGTGATTCACACCTTGTACTAAAACGGTCCATTTGGATTTGCCAAAGTTATCAAAATCACTCGGTTCAAATGGCGAATGCAGTAAATCAAATTTGCCTCGTGTTTGAGTTACCAGGCGTGCTTGTACATCTTCCTCGCAAGCTAACACTATCAGCTGCTGTGGATCAAGAAGGCCTTTGAATTGGGGAAAAGCCTGGCGTATTAGCAGGGGCTTTTTTTGCCAATAATCGCGCAAAAAAACATCGACGGTCAGCCCGCCTAGCATAGTGAGTTTATTCTTCATGCGCGGATTATAGCTGTCGAAAGCTATACCTGCATGTTGCGAAAAAATTTTATGGATGAGCCGAAAAGTGTTTAAAATGCCACTTTGGGAGAAGAGAAATGCAATCAACGCCACTTACGACAGGGATCGATGCGCCGCACTTTGAGCTGCCTGATTCCGATATGAAAAATTTTAGTTTGACTTCGCAACAGGGCAAAAAAAATGTCGTGTTGTATTTTTATCCGCGAGATGACACACCTGGCTGCACCTTGGAGGCTAATGATTTTACGGGATTAGAAGAAGAGTTCGCCAAGCTGGAAACGATGGTGATTGGAGTGAGTCGCGATGATTGTTTGAGCCATGCCTCGTTTCGTGACAAATATGGTTTGTCGGTTTTGCTTCTGTCTGATCCTGATGCGCGTGTGTGTAAAAAATATGGGGTGATGTACGAAAAAGAAGTCGATGGCGTGAAGAAGCTTTCTATAAAACGCTCTACTTTTATCATCGATCAACAAGGTAAGCTGCATCATGTGATGTATGGCGTGCAAGCTAATGGTCATGCGCAAGAAGTTTTAAATTTAATTAAGGAAATGAAATGAAAATCGAAAAAAACTCTGTGGTATCGCTGCGCTATGAGTTGTTTGACTCGACTGGCGAGTTGCTAGAAAAAGTTGAAGAGCAAATTGAATATTTGCACGGTGGTTACGATGGGATTTTTCCGTTAGTAGAGGAGGCATTGCACAACAAACATGTTGGTGATTCATGCAGTGTGACTTTGCAACCAGACGATGCTTTTGGCGAATACGAACACGAGTTGGTAGAAGTTGAAGCGCGCAGCTCATTCCCCAAAGATGTAGCAGTTGGCATGCAGTTTGAAGGCGCGCCGGAAGAATCTGACGACGACGATTTTTTACTGTACACCGTTGTGGAAGTGAACGACGATGAAGTGACGGTGGACGGCAATCACCCTCTGGCGGGCAAGATGCTCACCTTTAATTGCACTGTCACTGGCGTTCGCGCAGCAACGGCTGAAGAGTTGGAACATGGACATGTGCATGATGAAGGAACCCATCTGCACTAACCAACATTTTGTGCGCGTGAGAGGCTAACACACTAGATGCTGGCGAGTAATTCTTACCAAGCTAGTTAGTTGCCCCTGAATAACCATCAAAAGGGTCGTATTTATTGCTGACCCACCTCAGGTTGAGTTGCTGGCTGATTTACAACCAGTCAGACAATTTCACACGTAACCTTTCTTATTTACCCCGACGCGCGGCTGGCCTAGGCGAAAACAAAGCTGGCTGTGGCATCGCCTGATGGCGAGCTGCTTCGGACATAATTTTGTGTTCGGTAGGCTTGCGCGGTTGCTGTGGTTTGGCGGTTTGCTGTCCAACACGCGGTGCTTGTGGGTCGCGCTGTTGGGGATTGCGAGCTTGATGTGGCTTAGCTGCTTGACCATTGCGTGGTGGCTGGTTGCGATTGCCGTTTCCGGCGGGGTTTGCGGTGGTGTTGCTATGCCGTCTCTGCCCGTGTTGTGGACGAGGTGGGCGTGGTGCTTCAGCGGGAATGTGTGTCGGCGGTACAAAGCTGTCGATGCTCACTTTCGGAATCTGCGTTTTAATCAATCGTTCGATGTCTTTGAGGTGTTGTATCTCTTCACTATCTACCAGCGAAATCGCGGCACCGTTGCTGCCTGCGCGACCTGTTCGCCCAATGCGATGTACATAATCTTCAGGCACGTTGGGCAACTCAAAATTCACTACATGCGGCAGCATGTCAATGTCCAAGCCACGCGCGGCGATATCAGTAGCGACCAGCACAGGCAACGAGCCATCTTTGAATTGTGCGAGTGCTTTGGTGCGCGCCGACTGGCTTTTGTTGCCGTGAATTGCGGCAGAGGGAATGCCATCTGCAATCAATTTTTCCGCCAGACGATTCGCGCCATGTTTGGTGCGGGTGAAAACTAATACCTGTTGCCAATTGTTATGCTTGATGAGGTGTGAAAGCAGATGACTTTTTAGCTTTTGCGGAATCATGTGTACGCTTTGCGACACCAATTCAGAAGTTGTATTGCGACGCGCCACTTCAACATAGCCGGGGTTGTGCAGCAGCCCATCTGAGAGTGTTTTGATTTCATCAGAGAAGGTTGCTGAGAACAGTAAATTTTGACGTTGCTTCGGTAATAGCGCAATAATTTTTCGAATATCGCGGATAAAGCCCATGTCCAACATGCGATCAGCCTCGTCCAAAATTAAAATTTCAACGCCGGATAAATCCAAGGTTTTTTGTCCCACGTGATCGAGCAAACGTCCTGGGGTTGCAACCAAAATATCAATCTGTCCACGTAGTGATTTAATTTGTGGGTTGATATTTACACCGCCAAACATCACCATAGACTTCAACGGCAGATACTTTCCGTAAGTCTGTACGGATTCTTCCACTTGGGCAGCAAGCTCGCGCGTAGGCGTAAGAATCAAGCAGCGTGGTTTGCCAGCGCGTGGAATGGCAGCGGGCTTTTCGCTGAGACGATGCAAAATCGGTAAAGTAAAGCCAGCGGTTTTCCCCGTGCCAGTTTGTGCGCCAGCCAGTAAATCGCCACCCGCTAACACGAGGGGAATCGCTTGCGCTTGAACTGGGGTTGGTATGGTGTAGCCCGCGTCAGCAATAGCGCGCAACAAAGGTTCGGCCAGATTTAAACTGGCGAAAGTAATTTCATTAGACAAGTTAAAGCTCCTGCGACGGCCTACAGCGTTTAAGCAGCACCAATCGAGGCAGACGAATAAATGATCGAGATGATCGGGGGTGAGTAAAAAAACCGCTGCGCTGATTGGTGGGGCGCAAGGCGGCGTGGATTATACCTGCGTTAGTGTGACAGGTGAGGGTGATTGTTACGTCACCCTCATTACTTGATTATTTAACATCCTTTACGCATCTGAAACCTAGGTCTATCAGTGCCGAGTTCGGTAATAAGTGAGTGCGCTTGGCTGCCCTGAAAACCACGCTCAGGGAATCATAATGACCAGAGCTCGTTACGCCGCCACGAACCACACGCTGTTTCTCGCCAAAAAATTTAATATCTGAGGCTGGAGCATTGGGGTAGGCTTTATACCAATCTGCTACCCATTCGGAGACGTTTGCTGCCATGTCAAAAGCACCATAGGGCGATACGTCACTTGGAAATGAACCGACTTCTGAATAGGGCGCATCAGGATCTTCAGACATGGTGTTTACTTTTTTTGCATCCCACGCATTACCCCAAGGATATTCAAAGCCTTCCGTGCCACGAGCCGCTTTTTCCCATTCCGCTTCGCTAGGCAAACGCTTCTTGGCCCAGTTGCAATAGTCGTTTGCGTCAGACCAATTCACTGAGGTGACGGGCATACGATCCCGTTTTTTATTTACCTTAATCATTTCAAGGAGTAAATCTTTTTTGCTCATATTGGGCACATCCATGTCTAACCTGAAACGGTTCGTGGCCACATCTTGCAAAGCTTCCAGCGGCCATGTAGCTAATTGTTGGTCGCTATAGTTGTAGCCATTGCGAGGCCATGTGTAAGGTACGCCATGCCCGGTGGCGATTAAGAAATCACGATACTGAGCATTGGTGACTTCGTATTTATCGATTTTGTATGCAGGCAAGGTTACCTTGTGAGCAGGACGCTCATCGACATACAAACGATCATTAAAGCCAAATGGGTTAAGTGCATTGGCATCACGATACCATGCCTCGTTTTCCTCCCTATCGCTACCCATTTTGAATTCACCAGCAGGCACTAATACCATGCCGTCATCCACGGTTTTTTTGGAAGGAGATTTTTTACCTCCTGCTTGAGCAAGACCACTAGTTAAAGCCAAGCAAACTAACCCACTTACTATTTGTTTAATTATCATCTTTAGCACACCTGAACCCCATACTGGAGTTTCTCACGTTTTGTTTGAAATAACTGCGGTTGAATACCGGTGCCGAAACGCCACACTGGTAATACGAACAATCCCACCACGAGCCGCCTTTGAGAACTTTGTACATCTCTCCATAATTCTCACTTTGCCAAGTATTGCCCGGATATTGCTTGTACCAGGAATCTGTCCATTCCCATACATTGCCTGACATATCGTACAAACCAAACGGACTTTTGCCGCCTTCCAGTGAGCCAACCGGCATGGTGTCTCCCTGCATGTTGAGCGATTTCCAGCGTACCGGTGAATTGACTCTGGTTACATCGAATGTGTCTCCCCACGGAAAGTCGCGGTCATCATTGATACCGCGTGCCGCTTTTTCCCACTCAATGTCGGTTGGCAACCGCTTGCCTGCCCATTCGCAATAGTCATGCGCATCGTACCAGCTGACCCAAACGACCGGGTGATCGACTTTGCCTTCAGGATAAGTACGGTTGCGGAAATGGTTAGGGGATTTACGTTTGGTGGCATCAATAAATTGTTTGTATTGCAGATTGGTGACTTCATATTTGTCGATTAAAAATGCTTTGGTTTCGGCTATATATTGCGGCCCTTCATCCGGTAAGCGATTGTTGGTTCCGCGTGTGTACTTGCCTGCTGGAATCGCGACCATCTCATGTGGCTCTTTGCCGATCCGAGTTTCATCATAATACATTGGTACACTCATCCCGGTTGTTGCTTCGGGAGGCGGCTCAATTTTTAATTTGTTGGCATAAGGGTCATTAAATGTTTTTTCGCCCACTTGCACTAAGGCGTTGTCTGGTTCGGTTGCATGGCACTCCTGACAGTCATTACCTTTGCTCGCGTTAAATGCATCCACTTGGTTCTTTGCATGGCATGAATTACAAGATTCACCGGATTGCGCGTCGTGCTCGTATAGGGTTTTTTCGGTAGCAATTTTTGCTATTGCACTCGTGCAAAACATACTGACTGATATCAGAAAGGCACACTGAATAAGACTTTTTAGAATTGACATTGGTACACCCTAAGCGATAGTTTAAACACAGAGCCATTTTCCCATGATATAGCGAGTGATTCAAGCGAGGCATTGATATATCTAACTCGAACGCTCGACTAAATACTAACAACTCGGTATTCAACTAGCTGCCTGATTTGCCTGCCACATTCCCCACAAAGCCTGTTCAAAGTGTTTGGCAAAGCGCGGCGCATCGAACAAAGGGGAAACGCGCACCTGTTCCCGAAGTCCCGCCCGCAAAGCCGCCAACCGGGGAATAGCTTGGCTGAACTCAATCGCCTTCGCCACATAGTCATCCTCACTCGCGGCAATCCAATCGGGCAATCTGGCCGCCGTCATTAAGCTGG
>JABFRF010000191.1 GCA_013141315.1 Gallionella sp.
TTGATGCGCGATATTCTTTAGTCGGCTAATCAGCACGTTTAAAGTGGGCAGCATTACCGCTTCACGTGCCGTTTTTAACATCAGTGCGTGGCTGAGATTATTGATGTCTTCCGAGGTGCAGGCAAAGTGGATGAACTCCAACACTTTGGCGGTTTCCGGATTGGCGGATAATTTTTCGCGCAGCCAGTATTCAACGGCTTTCACATCATGGTTAGTGGTGCGCTCGATCAGTTTAATTGCGTGCGCATCTTCTTCGGAAAAATTGGTGTTAAATGCGTCGAGTTGCGCAATGGTCTGTGCGGAAAACGGTGATATTTCTTTAATATCGTTGTGCGCGCTTAAGGCTTTTAGCCACTCAATTTCAATCAAGACTCGGAAACGAATCAAACCGAATTCGCTGAAGTATTTGCGTAGCGCATCGACTTTGCCGTAGTAGCGACCATCGAGAGGGGAGAGAGCTGTAAGTTTGGTGAGCGTGGTCATGGCGTAACCCTTAAAACGAAAGGACGCATTTTACGCGAAGCCACGCGTTCTTACACAGACAGTTCGTTACTGCGAATTGACTCAAGGGAAAATTACTCAAGGGGGCGTAGCTAGCCTTTACTTTCCACTTTGTGTGCGGTTCAAGAGTTTGACGAATTCAACGGCGAGGTGTTTGTTTTCTGGGGTGAGTTGCTGGAAGCTTCGCCGAAATAGCAGAGCCGCATTCGAGTTTTCTTCGTTGCCATTCTTTGGTTTGGATTTCGTTTTCGCAAACTTTGATTGTTGTGCGGCGGCATAGGCATATAAGTCTGCAACCGTCATACCTAATGACGCAGCGATTTTCTCTACTAGTTCAAGGGCGGGTTGTTGCTGACACCTTTCAATGCGTGACAGGTTGCCAGCGTTCGTTCCAGCTTCCAACGCCACATCCTCTTGAGTTGCACCACGCTCTAAGCGCAGTTGCTTGATTGCTTCACCGATTTTCATGCAGTGATTTTGTTTTTATCTTGCGTATGGCACAAACTTTATACGCAAGTCGTTCGTGTTAGTATTTGCGTATCCGCAAATATATTTTGCTTTCTATTGCGTTTAGCCAACTACACAACCACGAATGCCATTTCTCGATTGGGTCAATAAAAATCAAGCGCAACAAGCCGCGCGAGAAGTACCGTATCACTTGCTCAAGCAGGAAGCCGTGTATGGAGACCCTGCGGAAAATCTGCTGATTCAGGGTGACAATTTACTTGCGCTCAAGGCGTTGATTCCGTTTTACGCCGGACGGGTCAAATGCATCTTCATCGACCCTCCGTACAACACCCAAAGTGCTTTTTTCGAGCATTACGACGACAAACTGGAACACAGCCAATGGTTATCCATGATGTATCCGCGTCTGGTGTTGCTGCGTGATTTGCTATCGGCTAAAGGGTTTATTGTTGTTCATATTGATGATGCAGAAAGCCACTACATAAAAGCGTTGTTAGACGAAATATTTGGACGTTCAAATTATGAAATGTCGGTTTACGTTCAGGTTCGATACCAGTCAAAAACGCTCAAATCTGATATGGCGTACCACAAGCAAATTGAGCAAGCGTTGATATACAGGCGTTCACCTGATGCAAAACCGTATCGTCCGATTATCCAGCAGGAAGGTTTTAGCAAATTCAATTTTGACATTGTTGAAAAATCGAAAGGTCAACTCATTGAGTTGGGTGGTAAACAAGTTACGATTTTTCAGCCGAGTGATTATGAGATTAAAAAGGTTGAAGGGCATATCGACGGACTCAAGGAAATATGGGCTACAGGAACAATTCTTGATGGCAACTCATCGGGTAGATTTTTTCGGGATTATTTGGCTGGTCGTATAGAGCAAGATGGTGTTTCTGTGTTGTACAAAGTCACCAACATTGGGGATGACGGTTTGGGTTATCGATATTTTACTGGCCCGAAGAAGTTAACCGCTACAAAAGGTAAATACTTCCAAGGTGTCCCAGTAGATAAACGCCACACAGAAATCCAAGAGGTTGTACAGCCAATTGATAACTTCTACGATTTTTCATCTCAATTTGGCAATTGTCGTCACGAAGGCGGTGTTGAGTTTCGATCTGGAAAAAAGCCTGAGAATTACGTAAAAAAAATGCTAGATTTATTTTCACAGCCGGGTGATTTGGTGCTGGATTCATTCCTTGGTTCAGGAACAACGGCAGCCGTTGCACATAAGACGGCACGACCATACATCGGCATTGAATTCGGAGAGCAAGCTACAACACATTGTGTCCCTCGCTTATTGAGCGTTATCGAAGGTGACCGGACAGGTGTGGCACTAGATGTTGATTGGCAAGGCGGAGGTGGTTTTCGTTTGTGTACCTTGGGCGAAGCGGCGTTCGATGAGCATGGACGCATCAATGCGGCGGTAAAGTTTTCGACCTTGGCGGCATTTGTTTGGCACTTTGAGACGGGGATACCCTCACTTCAACCTTCTTCTCCGCGAGCGAGCAGTGGCAATACTCCGCTACTCGGCATCTACAACGGTACGGCTTATTACCTGCTTTACAACGGCATTCTCGGCGACCGCAAACCCAGTTCCGGAAACGTGCTAACGCATGCGGTGTTGCAGGCAATCAACGAAATTTGTCCGCACGCCGGACACAAAATTATTTACGGCGAAACCACGCGCTTGGGCGCGGCACGTCTGGCGGCGGAGAACATCACGTTCAAACAAATTCCTTATGACGTGAAGATGCGTGGCTAGGAGACGCTAATTAACTTGAAAAATCGGGCGGTGTGCTGTTTGCCTCCTCCCCTGATAAGGGGAGGTTGGGAGGGGTTGAGACTTTCTCCGAAAGCCAAGTGCGAAAAGAGTTTAGGGCAAAACCACAACCCCCTCCAGCTCCCCCTTATCAGGGGGAGAGCAGCACGCGCCTAAGGCTGATACGGAGAAATAAAAGTCGTTATGTTGAAACTGAAAACCTATCAAGAAAACGCGCTGGCGGTGTTGACGCAATTTTTGCAAGCGTGCCGCAGTGTGGCAGTGGCAGATGCGTTCCAAGCGGAGTTGGCAACGCAGAATCGTTCTAATGAGCACTATCACACGGTGTTTGGTGAGGTGCCGTGTGTGTGTTTGCGCATACCCACTGGCGGCGGCAAGACCTTGCTCGCGGCGCACAGTGTGGCATTGGCGGGTAAGGCGGTGTTGGATTCCGATGCGCCGCTGGCCTTGTGGCTCACGCCTAGCGATACCATCCGTTCGCAAACCTTGGAAGCTCTGAGCAATGCGCGCCATCCCTATCGCCAAGCATTGGCGCAATATTTTGGCGACCGTGTGCAGGTGTGCGATCTGGAAAGTCTGCAAACCATCAGCCCGCATGACGTGGGCAAGGCGTGCATTGTGGTGGTGGCAACGATTCAATCTTTCAATGTGACGGATACGGCGAAACGTAATGTGTATTCGTTCTTCGAGGAACTCGCGCCACACTTTGATAACCTGCCCGCAAACCTCAGCGCGGGGCTGGAAAAAGTGACGGAAGCCGATGTAAGCAATCAACCGTATCTCACCGAAAAAGATATTGGACGCACCAAATATTCGGTGGCGAATTGGCTGCACTTGCATCAGCCGATAGTCATCGTGGATGAGGCGCATAACAATCGCACCGACCGCTTTTTTCAGACGCTGGGGCGACTGAATCCAAGCTGTGTGGTGGAGCTGACGGCTACGCCCGTGGCGGGTAATAACGTGCTGTATCACGTCTCGGCGCAGGAGCTAAAAAGCGAGCAGATGATTAAGTTGCCCATTGTGTTGGCGGAACACCCTGAAGGCTGGCGCGAGTGTTTGCGCGATGCGATTTTGCAGCGCAATAGTTTGGAATTGATTGCGCAAAAAGAGGCTGACTATATCCGCCCTATCGTGTTGGTGCAGGCTGCACCAAGGGGCAATGAGGCGACTGTCGATGTGGTGCGTCAGCATTTAATCGAGCAGGAAAATATCCTTGAAAACCAAATTGCCGTTGCCACGGGTGAGCAGAAAGAATTGAGCGGTATCAATCTGTTTGATCCCGCATGTCCGATTCGTTATGTGATTACAGTCGAGGCGTTAAAAGAGGGTTGGGATTGTTCGTTTGCTTATGTGTTGGCTTCATTGCAGTCGGTCAATTCAGCCAAGGATGTCGAGCAACTGCTGGGGCGCGTGTTGCGTATGCCTTATGCAAAAACGCGACAGCAGCCAGAATTGAATAAAGCCTACGCGCACATTGTCGCGGAAAATTTTGCGCAGGCGGCATCCAACCTGAAAGACCGCATGGTGCAGAACATGGGCTTTGAGCGGTTTGAGGCTAGCATGGTAATCGTGCCAGAACAGAAAACGTTGTCTTTGGTTGGAGGCGAGAAAGCAACGCTACCTGTGATACCCGATTGTCATATTGAAGTGCCGAAAATGTTGGATACGCAGCATTGGCCAGATGAAATTAAAGCCGCAGTGCAAATTATGCCCACAACATTGGGGGCAACGATTTTGCTGAAAGGCGATGTGGATGCCGATACGTTGGCACAGGCGGAAACTTTCATTAGTCATGCGCTCCCGGAAAAATCACGGGTTGCAGTCAAAGAACAATTTGATGCGCATCGCGCGATGCGCCGTGCCTTGCGTGCGCCTGAACAACTGGGACTGAGCTTCGCACCGATCCCGCAACTTTGTTTGAATCTGGATGGTTATCTGGAGGTGGTGGAAAAAGAAACGCTGTCCAGTTTGGGCGATTGGGATTTGCTGAGTAGGCCGATGCAACTGGCTGGATTCGCGATTACCGAAACCATCAATTCGTTCGAGATTGACGTGAACAACGAGAAAATAAAATATCGACATTTGGATGCACAGCAGCTCAAATTGAACGATGTGACCAGTCATGTCAGCGAACAGGATTTGGTGCGCTGGTTGGACAAAGAAGTCCGCAAACCGTACTTGTCGCAAACGCAGTTGCAAAATTATTTGGTCAAGATGGTTTCGTATTTGCTGCGTGAACGTGTCGGCTTTAGCCTCACGGCATTGGTGCGTGCCAGATTTCAATTGGCACAGGCCATTGTGCGTGAAGTGGAGCGTTTGCGTCAGCTTGCAATGGAGCAAGGATTTCAGGGGCGGTTGCTTGAAATGAGTGTGCCATCTCTAGATCAAACTGGACACTATAGCTTTCAGTTTCAAGCGGGGGTGTACCCCGCACGCCAGTGTTATCAAGGTAGTTACGAATTCAGCAAACATTTTTATCCGGTCATCCACGATTTGCGCGAGAAGACCGCCGCCGGACAAAGTGCTGAAGAGTTTATTTGCGCACAAGCATTTGATGCGCACCCTAAGATTAAACAGTGGGTGCGCAACATCGAACGGCAAGTAAAGTTTTCATTCTGGTTGCCGACTTCAACCGATTATTTTTATCCCGATTTTGTGGCCGAGTTAGACGATGGGCGTGTTCTGGCAGTCGAATACAAAGGCGAACCTTACAAAACCAACGACGACTCGCGCGAGAAAAATCAGGTGGGACATCAGTGGGAGAAATCGAGCGGCGGGCATTGTTTATTTTTGATGGCGGTTGCCAAGGATGAGCAAGGACGGGATGTGCGGCAGCAGATTGCGGAGAAGATAGGTAAGCCTTAGTAACCCCAATCTATTAAGACATTTTATTGCTTGTCGAATTGACAATGAAGTGTTGAAAAAACGATAAGGGGTCGCAATAGTTCTTCGCTCGCCCTTCGCTTAGCCTTACCCTAAAGATCATATGCCGCCGCATTTTCATATTTTGGCAAATGATGGACGGGAGTGGTTGGTCAGAATAGATAACGGTGAAGTGTTGGAAGGAAGTCGTGGTATTCGTTCAATTAAAGCGGCATTGGATTGGGCCGCCGTACCGATGAACAGCGCCAGGCTGCTAGATATTTTCTGGGAGTTGCACACATGAAAAATCGAGATCACTTTCACATTACCAACGCCAATGGTTTGAAAAATTCGCGCCTCAAAATTTCCTATGCTGACGGTGCGGATTTCAATGTTGATTTGTCCGACTGGATCAAGTCGGCTGCTTTCTTGAAGCCGCTGCAAGAGCACAGTTCGTTTGCCTCCGCGAAATTAAGTGAATTGGGGAACGCGGTTGAATTTGGCAAGGGTGAGATTGATCTGGCGGCGGATAATTTGCGCAATCTTGCAATAGAGCAATCTGGTGGCATCGGCCACGAGCGCATTTGGAATTGGATGCATGAAAACAATTTGACCCTGGACGGGGCGGCAGAAGTGCTAGGTATCAGCCGGAGAATGTTGGCTTATTATCGCAACGGTGAAAAAACCATCCCTCGCCATATTTGGCTGGCTTGTGTCGGTTGGGAAACATTACACAAGCACGGCGCAGCGGCTTAATTATGGGTTGCTCACGCCTGCGATAAGGGCTCGCAATAGTTTTGCCTAGCCTTGCCCCACCGTCGTTACCGAAAACATCAATATGTAGATCGTGTCGGGTACACACTCAGTACGAACGGGTTGCAATAGGTGAACTTGGCTCAAGTTTGCCCTCGTTCGATGATCGCACCACCCAAACAAATTTCACCGTCATATACCACTACGGATTGTCCTAGCGTGACAGCCCACTGTGATTTATCGAATTTTATCGTGCATCGCTCATTTGACGATTCGGTTAAGTGACACGCTGCATCATCGAATTAACCCTCAAAGGTGGAATTCAGTTTGTTATTTGAAGCGAAGAATATGCAGCGAGCACACGGATGTACATAACAGTTTTGTGAGGTTTTCATCGTTGCCGAACAATAAATTAGCCGAGTGGCGGTGCGTTGGGTAAAATGTGCGAGTTTCGTCATTAGAGGTTCACATGGCTGGGAAATCGCAAAAAGCACCGAGTTTCGAGTCGGCAATGGCCGAGCTTGAGCAAATTATCGCGGATATGGAGGCGGGAAAATTGTCGCTGGAAGATTCGCTGGCTGCTTACAAGCGCGGCGCGGAGTTGTTGGCGCTGTGCCGCACCCAGCTTGAGGATGCGCAGCAACAAGTGCGCGTGTTGGATGAGGGGGTGTTGAAGAATTTTTCTGTGAACGGTGAAACCTCAGCCGTGTCAGGGCAGAGTTGATGCCACCTGACTTTTCCAGTTGGTCGGTCGTTCATCAAGCACGTTTTGAAGATGTCTTGCATAAGCTATTGCCCTCAGCAGAAGTTGCCCCGCAACACTTGCACCAAGCCATGCGCTATGCGGTGTTGGATGGGGGTAAGCGCGTGCGCCCATTGTTGGTGTTTGCAGCGGGCGAATTGGTGGATGCAGAAACCTCACGTTTGAATATCGCGGCGGCGGCTGTTGAAATGATTCACGCCTACTCCTTAGTGCATGACGATATGCCGTGCATGGATGACGATGTGTTGCGTCGTGGGAAGCCCACTTGTCACGTGCAATTTGGTGATGCGACGGCGTTGTTGGTCGGCGACAGTTTGCAGACCTTAGCGTTTCAG
>JABFRF010000056.1 GCA_013141315.1 Gallionella sp.
CCAGACTCCCGACAAATGTCAGAAGTCTGCTGCAAGTTGAAATCGGTTACAAAAAAATATGGCATTTAGTAAATTAAATTCAATTGGTTACTATGCGTTTAAACTCGCATCTCCGGACAGGACTGACCTTGTCCATAATATTCAGCGAATGAGGTGCCACACTATAGTTACAAAAACAACGCCGCCGAAACGCCAAACCGCCCTGCCATTACTTTAGCTTGACGAGCATTAAAGTCACGTCGCCCCGATAGCAATTCGGACACGACCCCTTGGCTGCCTAGTTCAGGCAGATCAATTTGGTGCAAGTTATCTCGTTCCATTAAGTAGCGCAAAGCTTCTGCACCTGTTGCGGCTGGAGGCATTTTGTCTTTGGCTTCATATTCAGCAACTAGCTCGCCGATATAGTCTGCTAGTCGAGCGAGTGGATGCTTTTCATCTGCACCACCCGCGTCCAGTGCGGCATCGAGTGCTTCAGCCAGTTGGGCATATTCTTTGGCATTGCGCGCGGGTTGCAGTAGGCGGCAGTCGGTAGCAAATGCCATCGACTGTTAATGCCCAAATGCGCCGGCGTACCAGAGTCCAACGCCTGCACATATTCCGGCAAACAGAATCACGTAATACGGCCAAGTAGATTTTTTTTCTGCAAAAGGATCAACTAATGAACGATGTGCGCCAGCGGGCAAGCTCGCCAAGCCAGTGAGTGATGTGCCGAACGGGATGTTAATCTTGGCACGCGCATTGATTGCCCAACCATTCGCATCCAAGATTGGCGCAAGGTTGCGGTTCTTTAATTTAAACCAAGCCAAGATCATCGCCGGGCCTGAAATCATCAACATCAAACCGACCAGCGCCAGCGGCATTTGCCACGCTTTTAAGCTCAACACCCCGCCAACTACCGCAGCTAAAATTCCACCAATTGCACCTATCGCCAAACCAATCGCGGCAAAAATACCAGCGAATTTACCCACGTCAAATGGCGGCTTTGGTGCTGTAGGAGCGGGAGCGGGAGCGGCAATGGCAGTGCCATGCTCAGTAGCTGCGCTGGCTAACTTGCCATCCACGGCATCTGATTTGGACGCAGCGAGTTTTTGCAATTGATCGCTAATCATCTTAGTCAGTTTTTTGTATGGCGACCAAAACGCCTGACGAATGCTGATTGGATGATCGATGATGCGCACGATATTGGCATTCCAATCTTGACCCTGACGGTCATAGAACACGCCGTTACGCCCTACCATCAGGAAGTCTGCATCGCCCGCCGTAAAGGCTGCGGCGATGGTTAATTTTTCTTTACCTTCATTACGTGTGCATTCACAATACACCAAACACACACCACTGGAATTGGCAAAGCCAGCATGTTTGCCCACGTCGTCAACCTTCACGCACAGTTCGCAGCTACGTCCATCCAAGAATAATGTGCCCACTTGGAAAATCGCTTTGGCTTTGCCAGTGTAAAAATTGCGGAACGACACAAAGTTATTTACCAAGCTGAACAGATCACGGTTGTAGCGCAATAATTTTTCAACTGAACGTATGGCTTGCACTTCCTCCTCAACACCTTTGTCTTTGGTGATGAGCGCATTAACGTCCAGCTGATGATCGCTCGCCAAAATTGCTTTCACTCGATCATTGCCCAATTGTTCAACACTATTGACCGGCTTAGCACCTTGCCAATTGGCGAATGCAGAGAACTTCGCACACAGTGCATTCCACTCTGCCGAGGTTAACTCATTTTTCTTACCCAACACTGGCGCGACGATTTGATCTTGCAAGGCAGCCATTTTCGCGTGCCATGTCGGATTGATCCCCGCCACCAAAGGCAAAGGTTTGTTCGCTTCTATCGTTGCCAATGGGAAATTCGCAATTTCTTCGCTGTTTGCAGAAAGGCTCTTTCCTGCAAACTCAGAATAATCGCCTGCTGAGCGGCTTAATGGCTCAGCGGCACGGGCATCGTAAGCCGCCAAATGGCAGCGCGTGAAATAATCTTCAACCTTATCTTTTACTGCATTGAATGCTTCAGCAGCCGCTGCGGTGCTTTCCCCTAAAAACAGAATCGCGTTATCTCCCGTGCCCTTAGCATGCCATTCAGAATAGGCAGCCAACTCGCCAAAAAACTTGTCACTAATGTCTTGATTGATGCCCATCTCGCCGCTTAGATCAGCCACCGAGCCTAAACACGTCATCGCATCTACAACCGAACTGCGTAAATTCTCATTGGGGATTTGCTTCGCCGTGACCACACCATCACCATTGAATTCCAACGCGACGACGATTTTTTCAATGTCATCCATGTCCGCCAATGAAATCTCTGTGGCATTAGGCTTGTCCAAACTTTTGAGGATATGTCGGGCGGAAGCCAGTATATGCTTGCCTTCCGCGCTGCCGTCATTGATGTCACTCAAGGCTAATTTATCTGAGCCTTGCACCAATAAATCAGGATTCTTTAACAACCCACCTGCCCAATCAATCGCAGCCAATACTTCGTTGGCACGCACATACTTGTCAGCGTCACTATCGATCATGTCCAACGTCTTGGTATCGAATTCAACGCCGCGCGTAGGACAACTCAAAGCAACCCAGAGCTTTTGGTCTAACTCTTTGAGAGCCAATAAATCGGCGCCATTATCCAACTGAACCTGATCGAAACCACCCGCGCGAAAAAAATTCCAAGTATGTGTAGTAGACATGTTTGCCCCAATAGTTGTTAGTTGAATGAATTGAAATCTAATTTGACCTGAGATTATACAGAGCTACCCGCTAGTTTTCGTGGTACTCCAAAGTGAAAGTCGCTTGCTCATCCTGGCCTAAATGCTTTTCCAGATAAGGCATCACTTCTTGCAGCACACCATGCAACAGCCACGGTGGATTGAGGATAAACATGCCGCTGCCATACATGCCAAATCCATCCGCACTCTGTCCTTGCACACTGAGTGCGACATTGAGCCAACTCTTTACGGGCAGTTGCTTGAGCTGTTCTGGCAATTGCCTCGCTTCGGCACGCTGCAACTGCGGATACCACACTGCATACACGCCATTAGCGAAGCGCTTTAAACCCTCATTGAGCGCGCTCACCACCCGTTGATAATCCTGTTTGTCTTCGTAAGGCGGATCAATCAACACTAACGCACGACGCGGCGGAGGCGGCAACAAAGCCTTGAGCGCTCCAAAGCCATCCGCAGTTTGCATCAACACTTGTGAGCTATGCCCAGCAAAATTCTCATGCAGAAGCTCACTGTCGGCGGGATGCAATTCAAACAAACGCATCTTGTCTTGCTCGCGTAACAATTCCAGCGCGACTAACGGTGAGCCTGGATACAACTTCATCTCGCCATCCGTATTGATACGCTTAACCAGCGCCACATAATCCGCTAAGGGTGCAGGCAAATCATCACGACCCCACAAACGTGCGATGCCGCTTTCGTACTCCGCATTTTGCGTGGCATAACCGCTATCCAAAGCATAGCAACCCGCGCCGGCATGGGTGTCGATGTACCAGAATGGTTTATCTTTCTGCAGCAAATAGCGTAACAACTGTACTTCGATGAAGTGTTTCAACACATCGGCGTGATTACCTGCGTGGAAGGCATGGCGGTAACTCAGCATGAATTTAACAAGGAGAAATTAGTCAGGGCGCGATTGTGCCACGCGGCATCATGCACAACAAAGTCGTTATTGCGTGAATCGACTTGTTTTTGTGTGCATAGCTGGCACAATCAAACTGTTTTGCATCAACTCAGCGCACGCTTAACTTGTCACTCATGGGAATCTACGCAAAAATTTTTAGCAGTGATGTTTTATGGATGAGCAATTATCTGTTTGCATTTATTTTGCTATATGCCGCGCGGACTGCGCCGTGGCGCGACCTCTGGCACAACCAACCACAGTTCAGTGCGTTGATAGGCTTGGCATTGTGGTTAAGCGCACTATGGCTGTTCCCGGTCGGGGTGCGTGAAGGATTGAAGTTACATCCGATAGGGGCAACGTTATGCTTCCTGATGTTTGGTTGGCAAATCGCCGCACTGATTTTAAGCGTCATCCTGCTTGTTTCGTTGCAACATAACGGAACAAATTTAATCGCAATTGGCAACATCGGTCTGCTGATGGTTATTCTGCCTATCCTGGTCAGCAAGCTGGTATTAAGGATTTTTTACCGATACGGCAAACCCAATTATTTCGCCTTTGTATTATGGAACGGTTACTTTTGCGGCGCACTCTCCATGCTGGTTGTCGCATTGGTTAATGGCTGGATCATCATGGCGTACGGCAGCTATAGTCGCTTCACGATGGAAAATGTGTACTTTAATTACATACCGATTATCTGCATCGCTGAATTCGCTTTAACCGGTGCGTTTATTTCAGGGTTTGCTGCTTTTTTACCCGACACAATTGCGCACTTCAACCCTGACGTTTATTACGCCAAAAAGCCGCCGGATTAAACGCTGGTGCTGGTTCGCTCCTACATGTCTAATTAACAGCCTCAAATTACTGTTTCACTCGATACAATCGCTTTGGCAAGGTAAGCCCTTTTACTTTGTCAAACCGATCGCCCATCGCCACATCCAATTTTTGCAGCCGTGCATCGGGGTGAGGATGAGTTTTGAATAATAACGCGATGCTGTCATTACCAGATGCGTAGTGACCGATTTGCTGCAACACACTGGGCAGACCAAACGCGTCATATCCGGCACGTGCCGTCAGAACGACGGCAATTCTATCCGCCTCAAATTCTGCATCCTGATCCAGCGAACGTGCAACGATTTCAGCCCCACTACCAATCAACTTCTGTGCGTTATCGTTGTTGCTAACTTTCTTAGCAATAATTTGGCTACCCATATCTAACAAGCGGCTTTTTTGCAAAATTTTCAAGTGATGTTTGCTGATTACATGACCGACTTCATGTGCCAACACCCCCGCCAATTCAGCCTCGTTTTGCAACAGCGCATACAGTCCACGCGTTACGAATATATAACCGCCCGGTGCAGCGAAAGCATTCACATCACTCGATTCAATCACGCCAAAATGCCACGGCAAATCGGGACGCTCGCTTTGATTCGCCACCCAACGTCCCACTCGATTCACATATTGCTGCAAGCCCGCGTCATTTACTAAGGGCGCAGCACCCAAGAGGTTTCCTGCAATCTGGCGACCAATGGCAATCTCATCCGCTTGTGAAGTTTCGCCTAACGCTTCCGCAACACCTCTTACTTTTTCGGGCAATTGCTCTTTGAGTTTATCGCGTAATTGCTGTCCAAAATCCAACGCGGATGAAGTAGTAAATGCGCCACACATTAACAATGCGAATAGGCTACGGAATAATATTTTCATTTCGCGCCCTCCTGTAAATAATCCATCGTTCGCGCTTTGAGTTTGCCTTGCGCGGCAAATTGTTGTGCTTGCGCTGAACTCACGCTGTATGATTCAGCAAGGGTAAGTTGTTCGGCATTAAATTGCGCAGCCTTTAGCTCTTCTTCGCTCAGTCCGCGTATGCCGGTTGTCGCCACTACTTTACCTGTGCCAGCCCGTCCAGAAGCCAATGCCAATAAGCCTCCTGCGTTATCCATCGTCTTGACAGAACCCGCTTTTCGTATGCTCAACATACGCACCCAGCCGTTTCCTTTGGTGCTTTTTACATTCAACCAGCCACCGTCTTTGCTGAGAATTTCGACCTTGTCACCGCTTGCCAACGACCCTACTGTTTTCGCATCACGAAATGGTTCAACTTTAATTTCATCTGCTTTTAGCGCGCTGCCGCTTTCTGTGGAAGCGGCTACCACTTTGGCTTTAGCGGCGATTGCAGGTGCAGCGAACAACCCCAGCAACAATAATCCGATTCCTATATTTTTCATTTTGCTTTTCCTTCTTGTTTTGATTTTTGCCATTCCACTATCGTTTCCGCAAAGAATACTCGCCAGCTTGCTTTCGCCTGATCGCCACCTGCAATAACGCCATGATGCACATACCAGCTCGCCGCATTTTCCGTGTTCTTCAAATACTTGCCCAGCAACACTGGTAAGGCTGCGATAACGACTTCCACATCATTTGTAAAACGAAAATTAGCGGTGCTGTCCTGCGCAGGTGCGACCCACGACACCGCATAAGTTTTTTCAAACAAATCCCACAACCCTTTTTGGTCGCCGCTGACCACTTCGACACTTTTTACTTCTTTGCTACACGTTTCCAAGCCATAGCGAATATCTTCCATCGCCATGTCAATCAGCAAGCTGCTATCCAAGCGGATCAATAGCAGCGTGGCTTGCAGCTCTCCCGCTTGATTCATCGAGGTACGAACGGTATTTTTCTCCAACGCTTTTCCTGTGGCAGAGGAATACATTCGTGCAAATCCAAAGAAGGTCAAAGCGAATGAAATAGGGCCGGTGAGGTTGATATAGGTGGTGCTGAAATTGATGCTGGCGTAAGAAATACCGATCAAAATAAATTGCGACGCGCCAAACCAGAGATCCACTTTGCCCATGCTGAAGCCACGATAAAAGCCCCACGCCGTCACCCAGATGAGTGCCAGTGCCAGCAACAAGTAAGGAATATGCGCATCGGGGAAGCGCAGGTAATCGTCATGCTTAAAGTTATCGATTGCCGTGGCGAGGATTTCTACGCCTGGGTGCATCTGGCTCATTGGTGTGGGTTTAATGTCAAACAAACTCGGCGCAGTTGAACCGATGATGATGATTTTTCCTGCGAACTCATCAGCAGGACGATGCTTTTCTTTGCTGCTTAAATCCTGATACACATCCGAAAAGCTCACGTAATGATAAGTGAATGGTTCGCCGCGCCAATTCAGCAACACGCGTTGCGCTTCGGGTGAAGGCCAGCCCAAAGTTTTGCCAATACGCGCTGGCAAGGAAGGCAGCTTCCAGCCGTAATCCTCGCTGTACACCAAGTATTGCCGCGCGACTGCATCATCATCGGGATAGATATTGTGCAACCCCAACCGTCCGCTATTCAACGCCGATTGAAAATGCGGCAACACCATCGCCACCGTGGCATCTTGCTGTACGCCCTGAGAGCCTTGTTCCGCGCCGGGAATCATAGAAACTTTAACTTGGCTTAACGAATCGCTGGAAGGATCGAGCCGCAACATCGGAAAAAACGTGTTGTTGGTTTTGGCAATCGCCGCGTCGAAATACGCATCACTATCCGCGTTGTAAAGGTCGGCATCGCTGAACAGAATGTCGAACACAATCGCCTTAGGATTTTGCTTTTCAACCTGCTCGACAAATTCGCCCAATACCTGACGTGGCCACGGCCAGCGACCATATTCCTTCGCCATTGCGGCGAGACTCGCTTCGTTAATATCCACGATAACAATGTCCGGATCAGGCTTGGGCTTCACGATACGAT
>JABFRF010000069.1 GCA_013141315.1 Gallionella sp.
TTTGCACAACACCGACGGATTTTTTGCTGCCGTTTTAGAGCGAATTTAACAAACACTAATCGATGCTACACTAACGCCAACTCATCGCATTTATAACGCAAGGAATTGCTCATGCTGACAGGATTTTTAGATTTACCTTGGTGGGGTTACGTTGTCACCACCCTTGTACTGACACACATCACCATCGCTTCAGTCACCATCTTTTTACATCGCCACCAAGCGCATCGCGCCTTGGATTTGCATCCCATCCCCAGCCATTTTTTCCGCTTCTGGTTGTGGCTGACAACTGGGCAAGTCACCAAAGAGTGGGCATCGATTCACCGTAAGCATCATGCCAAATGTGAAACGATTGACGATCCGCACAGCCCGCAAATCCTAGGCATCAAGAAAGTATTACTGGAAGGCTACGAACTTTATAAAGCAGAGTCACGCAATCAGGAAACCTTGACGCGTTATGGTCATGGCACGCCGGATGATTGGCTAGAGCGCAATGTGTACAGCAAGCATCCCTCGTGGGGAATCATGATTATGTTAATAATCGACGTGCTGCTATTTGGTCCAATAGGATTAACCATCTGGGCAGTGCAAATGGCATGGATTCCCGTCACCGCAGCGGGAATCATCAACGGTGCGGGGCACTATTGGGGTTATCGCAATTACCAATGTGCCGATGCTTCGACCAACTTGATGCCTTGGGGAATTTTAATTGGCGGCGAAGAGTTACACAACAATCACCACGCCTATGCGACATCGGCAAAGCTTTCAACCAAACCTTACGAATTTGACATAGGCTGGCTTTACATTCGCACATTACAATCTTTCGGTTTAGCAAAAGCTAAAAATTTAGCCCCCCAACTTCGTCTGGATAACACCAAAAAGGTTTGCGATGCCGACACCTTGCACGCCGTGATTACACATCGCTATGAAGTGTTAGCCAAGTATGCAAAATCATTGCAGCAAACCTATCGCGACGAAATCGCGCAACTAAAATTGGCAAAAGCGGACTTCGGCAAAGTTGATATGCGGCGCATTAAACATTGGCTGCATCTCGATCATGCAGATTTGAGCGAGCAGGAAAAATCCAAGTTGAGTTTGGTCACCCAAGCCAGCGAAAAAATTCATCTCGCTTACACATTGCGTCAAGAATTAGCCGCGATATGGCAACGCTCTACGGCGACCAAAGAACAGCTCGTGAAAGAGCTAGAAGATTGGTGTCATCGCGCTGAAAGCAGCGGGATTGAAGCGTTGCAGCAATTCTCGTTACGCCTGCGCTGCTACGCTTGAAGTAAAAACCTCCTACGTCATTCCCGCGCAAGCGAGAATCCAGCAAAAAAATTAGCCCGCGTAGCGAACAAACAAGTTGTCCCGCCGTGCGGGAATGACGGTCAAATTATTTAGCGCAAACAAAAGCCCCGCTCGTATCAGCGGGGCTTTTTACTTCTACAACACTGCTAACTCTAAAACGGAATATCGTCATCGAAGTTATCAATACTGCTCTTGGCGGCTGGCGCAGCTTTAGCCGCAGCAGGTGCTTTTGAACGCTCTGGCGCAGATTGGTTTTCTACTACTTCAAAGCTACCACCCGTTGACTTCCCACCCAGCATGGTCATTTCGTTGACGATGATTTCCGTGGTGTAGCGCGTCACGCCATCTTTTTCCCACTTGCGGGTTTGCAATTTACCTTCCACATAAAGCTGAGAGCCTTTCTTCAAATACTCTCCGGCAATTTCGGCGAGCTTGCGATAAAACACCAGATTGTGCCATTCGGTTTTTTCTTGCTTCTCACCACTCTTGTCTTTCCAGTTTTCTGATGTCGCCATCGCTGCATTGGTTACGGCTTCACCGTTGGTCATGTAACGAGTCTCTGGGTCTTTACCCAAACGTCCTACCAAAATTACTTTGTTCACTGACATTTCATGCTCCTTTATTCACGAGTTGTTCTACCGCATCTTTATCAAATCCCTGCATATCCACTTTCAGGCAAGCCATACGTTCTGCCGCCACCACTAACACCTCATGCACGCCCTGCACTTGCGCAAGCTGTTGCTGCAATAACTGACCTTCGACCGCATTCAATTCGCCAAGCGGATATAGCTTGGTACTCACTGCTGCCGGAGGACGCATGGTGCTGGCGACTAACAACCAGAGTGCCAGCAAAATTAAGCTGAAGATGAATACCGAGTCACCACCATAATTTTGCATCAGGATGCCGCCCATCACCGCACCAAAAAATGCGCCAAGGAATTGCACACTACTATACACACCCATCGCCGTGCCTTTGGAGGCCAGCGGTGCGATCTTGCTGATCAGCGAAGGCAATGTCGCTTCTAACACGTTGAACGCGGTGAAGAACACCAGCAACGCCGCAGCGATTGCCCACAGACTGTGTTGACCCAACATCAGCATAACTTGCGCGCATAGTGCCAAAAATACCGCGAGCATGAACACTTGCTTCATCTTGGCTTTTTTCTCGGCAATGATGATAGGGGGAACCATCAACACAAACGCAACCAACATCACCGGCAGATAAATTTGCCAATGTTGCGCCACGTCCAATCCATTGGCCTTGAGCACAAACGGAACCTGCATGAACACCGACATCAGAATTGCATGTAACGAAAAAATGCCAAAATCCAAACGCAGCAAATCTTTATTGCGCAACACTTCGGCAAACTTGCTGCCGCTCGCTTGCGTATCGGTATGGAAGCGCGTGATGGCGGGATTGGGAATCACGAAACGTACTAACAACATCGCCGCAATCGCAAGCACGCCCGTCAACGCAAAGATACCTGGTACATCCATAAAACTACTCAACATCGGTGACAAAATCAGCGACAGCGAAAACGTAATACCAATGGTCATGCCTATCATCGCCATGGCTTTGGTACGCACTTCTTCACGGGTTAAATCCGCAGTCAGCGCCATCACCGCCGCATTGATTGCGCCTGCACCCTGAATCGCGCGACCAATAATTACCCAATAAATATCGTGCGCATTCGCCGCCACAAAACTACCAATCGCAAACACCACCAGCCCGCCGTAAATGATCGGCTTGCGACCGTAACGATCCGACATCCAACCCGCAGGGATTTGCAAAATGGCTTGCGTCAAACCATAAGCACCCAATGCCAAGCCCATCAGCATGTGATTCTCGCCACCGGGCAATTTCTCGGCATACAACGCAAAGATAGGCAGAATGATAAACAAGCCCAACATGCGCAGACCATAGATGCCTGCCAAGCCAAAGCTGGCGCGCCGCTCGAATGGATTCATAGAATTTGAAGCGTCTTTCATAGATGAATATGGGTGTTGTAAAAGACGCGCATTTTAGCAGGTCAATAGATTCGCCGACATGTATTTACAGTTCAAATGCAGTTTGGGAAAGCACCAAATTTCGCGTATATTCGCGGGTGGTCTTTACCTTACTTGGTCAGCATGGAACAAATCAGAATTCGCGGTGCGCGCACCCACAATCTCAAGAACATTAACCTCGATTTACCTCGCCACAAACTGGTGGTAATCACTGGCTTGTCAGGATCGGGTAAGTCTTCACTTGCCTTTGACACCTTATATGCAGAAGGTCAGCGTCGTTATGTGGAATCACTTTCCGCTTATGCGCGACAATTTTTGCAGTTGATGGAAAAGCCGGATGTGGATTTGATTGAGGGTTTGTCACCCGCGATTGCCATTGAGCAAAAAGCCACGTCGCACAATCCGCGTTCCACCGTCGGGACGGTTACCGAGATACACGATTATTTGCGTTTGCTGTTTGCGCGCGCGGGTGACCCGTATTGTCCTGAACACGATTTGGTGTTGCGTGCGCAGAGTGTGGGGCAGATGGTGGATCATGTGTTGGCGCTGCCGGAAGACACAAAAATCATGATCCTCTCACCGCTGGTGATGGGACGTAAAGGCGAGCAATTGGATGTGTTTGACGAGCTGCGTGCACAAGGATTTACCCGCTTGCGCGTGAACGGCACGGTCTATGAAATGGACAATCTGCCCGCGTTACACAAAAACAAAAAACACACAGTCGAAATTGTGGTTGATCGACTGAAAGTCAACGTGGAAGCTAAACAGCGGCTAGCTGAATCTTTTGAGACTGCGTTACGTCATGCGGACGGACGCGCTATTGCGGTGGAAATGGATAGCGGTCAGGAGCATCTATTTTCGGCGAAATTTGCTTGTCCGATTTGCAGTTACTCATTGGCTGAGCTAGAGCCGCGATTATTCTCTTTCAACAATCCGATGGGCGCGTGTCCCAAGTGCGACGGTCTTGGCAACATCACTTTTTTTGATCCCAAACGTGTCGTGGCTTTCCCGACCTTGTCGTTGAGTTCTGGCGCGATTAAAGGCTGGGATAGACGCAACCAGTTTTATCATCAATTGCTGTCTAGCCTGGCAAAGCATTACGACTTTGACCTAGAGCAATCCTTTGAAAGTCTGCCAGAAAAAATTCAGCAGGCGGTGTTGTATGGCAGTGGCAAAGAAAACATTGCGTTCCAAAATTTAAACGAGCGCGGCAAGTCGGTGTTGAGTGAGCATCCTTTCGAGGGCATCGTACACAATCTTGAACGGCGCTATAAAGAAACCGATTCGCCAACGGTGCGTGAGGAGTTGTCGAAATATCTCAACGGCTGCGTTTGCCCGGAATGCAAAGGTACGCGGCTGCGCATCGAAGCACGTCATGTGCGCGTCGCCGAAAAAAATATTTACGAAATTAGCGCAATGCCACTCAGACAAACGCTGACCTTTTTTAAGGGCATGCAATTGCAAGGCAACAAAGCCGCCATCGCAGAAAAGATCGTGCATGAAATCGCCAATCGCTTAACTTTTTTGAATAACGTGGGGCTGGATTATTTGTCATTGGAACGCTCCGCTGAAACTTTATCAGGTGGTGAATCACAACGCATTCGACTTGCCTCGCAAATCGGTTCGGGTTTAACGGGTGTGATGTATGTGCTGGACGAGCCTTCCATTGGTTTGCATCAACGCGACAATGATCGTTTGTTGGACACGCTAAAAATGTTGCGCGACATGGGCAACAGTGTGATCGTGGTCGAGCATGATGAAGATGCCATCCGCCATGCAGACTATGTAGTGGACATGGGGCCGGGCGCGGGTGAACATGGCGGACATATCGTTGCGCAAGGCACGCCGCAAGAAATCTGCGATAGTAAGGAGTCGCTCACCGGTGATTATCTGACTGGAAGACGCAGCATTCCGATGCCGGACAAAATGCTGACACCCGATGCAGAACGTATGCTGACGATTACAGGAGCGTGTGGCAATAATTTGAAAGACATCACCCTCAATCTTCCGGTGGGATTATTGGTCTGCGTGACCGGCGTATCGGGTTCGGGCAAGTCCACATTGATCAATGACACACTCTACCCCGCCGTCTCGCAACATTTGTATCGCAGCAACACCGAACCCGCTCCGCATACAGAAATCACTGGACTGGAATTTTTTGACAAAGTTATTAACGTCGATCAGTCGCCGATTGGGCGCACACCACGCTCTAACCCTGCCACCTACACTGGTCTATTTACACCGATACGCGAACTGTTCGCGGGCGTGCCTTCCGCGCGCGAACGCGGCTACGGGCCTGGGCGATTTTCATTTAACGTGAAAGGGGGTCGTTGCGAATCTTGCCAAGGTGACGGAGTAATTAAAGTAGAGATGCACTTTTTGCCAGATGTGTACGTGCCGTGCGATGTGTGTCACGGCCATCGCTATAACCGCGAAACTTTGGAGATTCAATACAAAGGCAAAAATGTCCATCAGATTTTAGCCATGACGGTTGAACAAGCGCACGAATTTTTCAAAGCCGTGCCGCTTATTGCACGCAAACTGCAAACCTTGCTGGACGTGGGCTTGGGCTATATCACACTTGGACAATCTGCCACTACGCTATCAGGTGGCGAAGCACAACGGGTGAAGCTATCGCTTGAACTATCCAAACGCGACACCGGACGCACCTTGTACATTCTGGATGAACCCACCACAGGTTTGCACTTTCACGACATTGCGCTGTTGCTCAAAGTCATCCACAAACTACGCGATCAAGGCAATACGGTGGTAGTAATCGAGCACAATCTCGACGTGATTAAGACGGCTGACTGGGTGATTGACTTAGGCCCAGAAGGTGGCGACGGCGGCGGTCGCATCATCGCGGAAGGCTCACCAAAAGACATCGCCAAAAATAAACATAGCGTGACGGGGAAGTATTTGCAGCAAGTGTTGAAATAACAACTGCATAATTTTCATGCTGGAAATAAATGCTCACCTTGCGATATCCAACAACGAGATCGAGTTGAATGCCATTCGTGCGCAAGGTGCGGGTGGACAAAACGTCAACAAAGTTTCCACTGCCATTCACCTGCGCTTCGACATCAAAGCATCGTCACTACCAGCGGACTACAAAGAAGAACTCAGGCAGTTGGCGGATAGGCGCATTTCCAGTGACGGTGTGATTGTCATCAAAGCACAGCGCTATCGTAGTCAAGATAAAAACCGCGAAGATGCGCTTGCTCGCCTCGCTACCTTGATAAACAGCGTGGGCTTCTCCCACAAGAAGCGGCTCGCAACAAAGCCAACCCGAACCTCAAAGAAAAAACGCTTAGAAGGAAAAACAAAACGCGGTGCGTTGAAAGTATTACGTGGCAAGATTGAAGATTAACCTCCTGCCGCGTATGCATTATTTTCTAAGCAGCTATGCCCTTGTCGTCAAACATGCCGTCAAACAATATCGAAGTGAGATAACGCTCTCCTGAATCAGGCAGAATCACCACAATAGTTTTGCCTGCATTTTCCGGACGCTTGGCTAATCGCACCGCCACCGCAGTTGCCGCGCCACAAGAAATTCCAGACAGGATACCTTCTTCGCTTGCCAGCCTACGTGCAAACAGAACCGCTTCTTCATTGGTGACCTGCTCGATGTCATCAACCATTGACATATCTAAAGTATCGGGAACGAAACCCGCGCCTATACCTTGAATTTTATGCGGTGAGGGTTGCAACGGCAAGCCAGCACGCTGTTGCGACAGTACGGGGCTTGCAGAGGGTTCAACCGCAACCGAAGTGATAGCTTTGCCTTGGGTGTTTTTGATGTAACGCGAGATGCCTGTAATCGTTCCACCCGTCCCCACGCCCGAAATCAGAATATCAATTTTGCCATCCGTGTCGTTCCAAATTTCCGGGCCTGTTGTGGTTTCGTGGATGGCAGGATTGGCAGGATTTTTGAACTGTTGTAGCA
>JABFRF010000093.1 GCA_013141315.1 Gallionella sp.
CGGGCGGTGATTGAGTACGACCCTGACATCGAAATGTTTCGCGGTGAATTTGTAGGCTTAAACGGCAGTGCCGATTTTTATGCCAAGAACATCACGGGGTTAAAACAGGAAGGCAAAGCTTCGCTGAAAGTGTTTTTGCAGATGTGCGCGGAAGAAGGCTTAACACCGTTCAAAAAACATTCCGGCAAGTTTGTACTCCGCCTTGACCCGAACATTCACCATGCAGCAACGATAGCCTCCAAAGCGGATGGCTTGTCGTTAAACCAATGGGTGGCGAAGTTGATTCAAGAACGGGCTGTGGTTTGAGGAAGCACTGATTTATCAGGTAGCAGCTCTCCCCCTGACAAGGGGGAGTTGGAGGGGGTTTCGCTTTTGGCTGAAAGCCTTGCTGTGCTTAATGTGCAGCTCAAACCCCTCCCAGCCTCCCCTTGTCAGGGGAGGAGTCAAAGCAGTGCGCTGCACCAATTCTCTGGGCGGCATCTACTTATTTACAGATGGCTCTGCTAGTGGTCGCATTGACATTTATGTTATGCGTAGCTACATTGCGGCCTCAATCACAGGAAAATTATCATGTTAGCAACACTTAAAACCACCGATGTCCGCTCGCGCATTGAACCGGAAATAAAAAATCGCGCTACTGAAGTGCTGGCTTCTTGCGGTCTTAATCTCAGTGATGCAATTCGCCTTTTTTTACGTCAAGTCGTTGCTCAGGAAGGCTTGCCATTCGAGGTAAAAGCACCTAATGCCAAAACACGCGCAGCGATGCTGGAAGCGCGAGCCATGAGAACGGCGAAGTTTGATTCAGCGGAAGCATTATTTGATGACCTCAAAAAAACCAGCCAAGCTAAAGCGCGCAAATCCGCCGCGAAGTAGCGACAAAACCAAACAATTCAGAAAAGATTGGGAACGCCTGAGTCATTCAGGACGTTATGACATGAATCGCTTGAAAAAAGCGATGATGTTACTCATTGCCAATGACGAACCCCTGCCTGCGGAATATCTTGATCATGAACTTGTGGGTGAATGGCGCGGTTTTAGGGAATGTCATATTGGTGGAGATTTTCTGCTGATTTACGAACTAAAAACTGATGGAACTATCATCTTCGTCTGTACGGGTACGCATTCTGAGCTTTTTGATTAGATATATCCCCCCATATCAATGCGCCTCATCCCAATTCTTCCCCACGCCCAATTCCACCAGCAGCGGCACTTGTAGTTGCGCAACGCCGCCCATCAACTTGGGCAGCATAGCTTTCACTGTTTGCAATTCCGCGTCTGGCACTTCCAACACCAGTTCGTCATGCACTTGCATGATTAAGCGGGTGCGCAACTTTTCAGTTTCGACCCACTGCTGCACGGCAATCATGGCGAGTTTAATCAGGTCGGCTGCGGTGCCTTGCATCGGGGCATTGATCGCGGCGCGTTCTGAACCCTGACGCAGCATGGCATTGCTGGCGTTGATATTCGGCAGCCATAGCCGCCGCCCGAACACGGTTTCGACATAGCCTTGTTGTTTGGCCTGTTCACGGGTGCTGTCCATATAGTTTTTTACGCCGGGGTAGCGCGCAAAGTAACGTTCGATGTAAGCGGTGGCGGCACTGCGTTCGATGCCGAGTTGCTTGGCTAAACCAAACGCGGACATGCCGTAGATCAGCCCGAAGTTGATGACTTTGGCGTAACGGCGTTGCTCACTACTCACCTCTTCACGCGGGATCATAAAAATCTCGGCGGCGGTGGCGCGATGCACATCTTCATTGTTGGCGAAGGCTTGCAACAGCCCTGCGTCACTCGACAAGTGCGCCATGATACGCAACTCGATTTGCGAATAGTCTGCTGAGACAATGTGCGAGCCATGCGGCGCGATAAACGCTTCGCGGATGCGCCGACCTTCGGCATTGCGAATGGGAATGTTTTGCAGGTTGGGGTCGTTTGAGGCCAAGCGACCCGTCACCGCCACCGCCTGTGAATAGCTGGTGTGGACGCGGCCTGTGGTGCGATTGACCGAGAGTGGCAGCTTGTCGGTGTAAGTAGATTTGAGTTTTGCCATGCCACGATAGTCGAGCAAAATTTTCGGCAGCGGGTAGTCCAGTGCTAGCTCTTGCAATACCTCTTCATCGGTGGACGGATCACCGCTCGGCGTTTTTTTCTTCACCGGCAATTGCAGTTTGTCGAACAAAATTTCTCGAAGCTGTTTGGGCGAATTGAGGTTGAACGGTTGCTCGGCAGCCTCGTGCGCCTTGGCTTCCAGCGCGAGGAGTTTTTCGCCCAGCTCACGACTTTGCACTTGCAACAACGCGCTATCCAATAACACACCATTGCGCTCCATGATGAACAGCACGCGCATACTCGGCAGTTCGATGTTGCGGTAGATGTAATTTAAGCCGACATTCGCGGCTGAAGCCTGTCCTGAGCTTGTCGAAGTGGCCGCTCCTACATGAGGTGTTTGTAATTGCGGCGAGAAAAATTGATGCAGTTGCAGCGTGATGTCGGCATCCTCAGCAGCATAGCGCGTGGCAATGTCGAGATCGACCTGATCGAAACACAGCTGCTTCACGCCCTTGCCCACCACTTCGGCATAGCTAATGGTTTTGACATTGAGATGACGCAGCGCGAGGTTGTCCATGTCATGCGGCTTGTGCGATTCCAGCACGTAAGATTGCAACAGCGTGTCCTCGGCTATGCCCGCCAACTGGATACCGTGATTGGCAAAAATATGCGCATCGTATTTGAGATTTTGCCCGAGCTTTTTATGCTGCGCGCTTTCTAACCACGGCTTTAATTTCTGCAAAGTCGCTTCTCGGTTGAGTTGGTCTGGCGCACCGGGATAGATGTGCGCTAACGGCAGGTAAGCAGCCTCATGCGGGGTGATGGCAAATGAAATGCCAACGATTTGCGCGTTCATTACGTCCAAACCAGTGGTCTCGGTATCGACGCAGACCAACTCGGCGGCGAGGATTTTTTCTAACCAGATGGCGAGTTGTGCTTCGGTTAGGATGGTTTCGTAGTGGGCGTTGTCGGTTCGCGTTGGATTATTTTCACCCTCTCCCCCGCCCTCTCCCATCAAGGGAGAGGGAGTGAAATCGCGCACACGGGAAGAGTCCCTCTCCCCTTCGTGGGAGAGGGGTTGGGGAGAGGGGGTGAAGCCATCAAGTAAACTCTTCTTCCCCACATTCTCACCACCCAGCTCGCGCAGCCAAGTTTTGAATTCCAAGCGTTCAAACAAGCTACGCATTTGTTCGGGGTTACTCGCAGGTGCAACCAGCTCATCATATTTTTGCGGTAACGCGACATCGCATTTCACAGTAATCAAACGCCGCGCTTGCGGCAACCAATCCAATGCCTTGCGCAAATTTTCACCCACCACGCCGCCCACTTCATCGGCATGGGCAATGATGTTATCCAGCGAGCCGTATTGCGTGAGCCATTTCACTGCCGTTTTCGGGCCGACCTTTTCCACACCCGCCACGTTATCTACGGTGTCACCTGTCAGGGTCAGCAGATCAATGATGCGCTCTGGAGGAACGCCAAATTTGGTGTTCACGCCCGCTATGTCCAATTTCTCATTGCTCATGGTGTTGATGAGGAACACGTGTTCGTTGACCAATTGCGCAAGGTCTTTATCGCCCGTCGCAATGATGCACTGCACGCCATCCTGCCCAGCTTGCTGCGCCAGTGTGCCGATCACGTCGTCGGCTTCTACGCCTTCTATCGCAACCAAGTTCCAGCCCGATGCCGCGATTGCCGCATTGAGCGGTTCGATTTGCAACACCAAGTCCTCTGGCATACGCGCGCGCGTGGCTTTATATTCGGGATACCAGTCGTCGCGGAATGTTTTACCTTTTGCGTCAAATACGCACAGGCTATAATCCGTCGGGTAATCTTGGCGTAACTTGCGTAACATGTTGAGCACGCCGTAAATCGCGCCGGTTGGTTCACCGAGTTTATTGCGCATGTCAGGCATGGCATGGAACGCACGGTAAAGGAACGACGAGCCGTCAACGAGTAGTAATTTTTTCATTATTGCGCTTTATATTTTTTAGGAAAATTGCATGAACACACCATCTAAATTGCCCATTTCCAACTTGCCAGAAGCATGGAACTCTAAGGAAGCGTGGCGCGTGTTCGGCATTATGTCAGAGTTTGTTTCTGCGACCGAACGGCTCAGCCATATTCACCCTGCTGTGAGCATCTTCGGTAGCGCGCGCACTAAATCTGACCAGCCTTACTACAAGCTTGCCGAGGTCATCGCTCGCTTATTGTCTGATGCGGGATTTTCGGTCATCTCTGGGGGCGGGCCTGGCATCATGGAAGCGGTCAACAAGGGTGCTTTCTACGGTAAATCACCCAGCGTCGGCTTGAACATTCAACTGCCCTTCGAGCAATCTGGCAACGCTTATCAAAACATCAGCCACACCTTCCAACACTTCTTCACCCGTAAAGTGATGTTCGTAAAATTTGCCAGCGCATACGTGGTGATGCCGGGTGGATTTGGCACACTGGATGAACTCATGGAAGCATTAACCTTGGTGCAGACTGGCAAAACGAGACGCATGCCAATTATTTTGGTGGGCAGCAAATTCTGGGGAGGCATGGTCGAATGGCTACGCACCACACTCGTGGATGAAAAAGTCATCAGCCCGGAAGACATGGAATTGATACAAGTCATCGATGAGCCAGAAGCGGTGGTGGGCGCAATCTTCAAACATTATGAAACACGCGGCTTTGAACCGAGTGCGGCTGAACGTGAACGTCAGCTCTATTTATAAACCTCACTCCTATTGAAATTTATAAATTCACTTCGACTTCGCTGCGCTCAGTGCGAACGGAAAAGTGTTATCAATCGTGCAAACCCAAACCCGTTCGTGCTGAACGTAGTGGCGGTATTTTGCCACGAAGTCGAAGCATGCCAACCGCCGAATATAAGATAAATCAGCTAAAATGCACACCTGCCAATTTCCAGCGACTTCGACCATGCGCTTAATCATTTTACTATTTCTAAGTGGCTTTTCAGTAAGCGCCTTCGCTGGACAACCGCTGCCAGATAATCTCGAAGCGTTGCCGCCACCTACGTTAAACGCTAGTGCTGATGCGGCTTTAGACGATGAGCCCGCTGTCACAATTTCCACGCAAACAGATTTAACCGTAGAGGAATTTCGCTCCAACGGCAAGCTATACATGATTAAAGTGACACCCAAAATCGGCCCGCCTTATTACCTAGTTGACGATAGAGGTGATGGCAAATTCGCTCGACAGGAAAGTTTGGATTCCGGGTTTCGCCCACCACGTTGGATCATTAAAAAGTTTTAATTTATGGCCGTTTTCACCACCGTCACTGAAGCGGAACTCTCCGCTTGGCTCAAAGATTATTCCTTAGGACAACTGCAAGAATTGCAGGGCATTTCTTCCGGCATTGAGAACACCAATTACTTCGTGACCACCAGCAACGGACGTTTTGTGCTCACGCTGTTTGAAAAACTCACTGCCGATGAGCTGCCTTTCTACTTGAATCTCATGGCACATCTGGCGCGGCATGGCATTCCTTGCCCTGCGCCGATGGCGAATCGCAGCAATCAATTTCTGGGTGCATTGAATGGCAAGCCAGCTTGCATCGTCAGCCGTTTGAGTGGTAAATCGACCACTGCACCTACTTCAGAGCAATGCGCTGCTATGGGTGCAATGCTCGGACAAATGCATGTGGCGGGACAAAGTTTTTCGCAGAATATGCCTAACCCGCGCGGCGCAACCTGGCGCGCTGCAACGCTTCCCAAGGTACGGCAATTTTTAGATCCTTTGAATGCAGCCTTGTTGGATAGTGAATGTGCCTTGCACGCTCAACACAATTTATTGCATTTGCCGCAGGGCATCATCCACGCCGATTTATTTCGCGACAATGTGTTGCTTGAAGAAAATCGCGTCGGTGGCTTGATCGACTTTTACTTTGCCTGTAGCGATGCGTTATTGTATGACGTGGCGATTACCATCAACGACTGGTGCATGAATAGCGATTGCAAGCTGGATGCCGGACGCGCGCAAATTTTCCTGTGTGCCTATCATGCCGTGCGTCCGCTGTTGGATAGCGAACGTGACGCTTGGCCAACCATGCTGCGACTTGCCGCGTTACGCTTCTGGTTGTCGCGCCTATTTGATAAATACTTACCACGTGATGGCGAATTGATTCATGCGCACGACCCCGCTCACTTTGAGCGCGTGCTGAAAAATCACATCGCGACTAAAACGACCATCTGGCTATAGGGAAATAAGAACATGGAACCACAACGTTTACAAGCTGGGCGTGGCTGGGAATGGATTAAGCAAGGCTACAAATTATTTATGCAAGCCCCGCTGCTATGGGTGGTAATGATGATGATTTGTCTCGCCGCAATCATCGCCATCGCAGTAATACCGTTCATAGGCCAGCCGCTAGTCAGCTTGTTGACACCCGTGATCGTGGTGGGTGTGATGGCTGGCTGTCGCGCATTACACAACGGCGAAGAACTGGAATTGCCGCAACTATTTAGCGGCTTTCACAAACACACCTCACCTTTAGTTACTTTAGGTGGCATCACGCTCATTTCGCAGTATTTGATTTTAGGTGTGATGATGCTAGTCGGCGGCGGCGCGTTGGTCAGTATTTTGATGAGCAGCACCGATGTCTCCGATCCTACTATCATCGCCAAAGGTATTGCCGGTGCGGGGCTAGCTGTACTTATTGGGGCGGTACTATTTAGCGTGTTGCTCATGGCAACGCAATTTGCCCCGATGATAATTTATTTCAACAACGCACCACCTGTCGCTGCGATGAAACTCAGCATCAGCGCTTTCACCCACAACGTCGCACCGATGTTGGTGTACAGCGTAACCTTCGTGTTCCTCGCCATACTCGCCAGCCTGCCGATGTTTCTTGGTTGGCTAGTGTTGCTACCCGTTATTTTCACTTCGATGTATGCCGCCTTCATCGACATATTTCCACCGATAAGAGAAGCGGCTGCCGTGCCTGTGGCGAATGACATCTTTAGTCGGGACGAATCGCATTTCTAAATACCGATGAAATTTAATCCGTTCGCCCTGAGCTTGTCGAAGGGTGTAGATTTAACCGAGATTTTCCATTAGACCTGAATTTGTGTAGAATAAATCGGCGTAAATTTGGCTGGAATATCGAAGGATTTTGAGGCATCCCATAAGCCTTGCATCCACGTTCGTTGCTGCATCGCGATA
>JABFRF010000148.1 GCA_013141315.1 Gallionella sp.
TGTACCAATAGTTGTCCATCAGGTGTTCTGGCTCAGTGTGCTCAAGACCAGGATTCCAACCTTTTTTAACGATGTACTCAATTTGCTGTTTGATTTGCTCAGTGGTCATCGCTGGCAAGTATGAAAATGTTTCAAACTTGCGGCTGGCTGGATCGCTAACACGTGATTTGTAATCTTGCATTTCACTCATTTTAATTTCCTTTGTAATAGTCTAGGGATTAAGACACAGCGCATCGGTGACGCGCCGTCGTCTCAATGCTTACTTATGGGCTACGTCCAGCTTGTCAACTGTATCGAATTCAAACTTGATTTCTTTCCAAGTTTCCATCGCGATTTTTAGTTCTGGGCTATGGCCTGCTGCCTTGGTCAAGATGTCTTTACCTTCTTTTTCCAATTCGCGACCTGCGTTACGTGCTTCTACGCAAGCTTCCAACGCCACGCGGTTTGCTGCTGCACCAGCTGCGTTACCCCATGGGTGACCCAATGTACCGCCACCAAACTGTAGGCAAGAATCATCACCAAAGATGTTAACCAACGCTGGCATGTGCCAAACGTGAATACCACCAGAGGCAACCGGCATAACGCCAGGCATAGAACCCCAATCTTGATCAAAGAAGATACCGCGTGCGCGGTCTTCTTTAATGAAGCTGTCACGCATCAAGTCAACGAAACCAAGCGTTGGTGCGCGATCGCCTTCCAGCTTACCAACCACTGTACCTGAGTGCAGATGGTCACCACCGGACAAACGAAGAATCTTAGCCAACACGCGGAAATGAATACCGTGATGTGGGTTACGATCGATAACAGCGTGCATCGCACGGTGGATGTGCAACAACATGCCATTGTCACGACACCAGTTAGCCAAGCCTGTGTTAGCACAGAAGCCGCCTGTGATGTAGTCATGCATAATGATCGGCGCGCCGATTTCTTTTGCGTATTCAGCACGCTTGTACATTTCTTCTGGTGTTGGTGCTGTCACGTTAAGGTAGTGACCTTTACGCTCGCCTGTTTCACGCTCTGCCTTCAATGTAGCTTCTTGCACGAAGTCAAAACGCGCTCTCCAACGCATAAATGGTTGGCTGTTGATGTTCTCGTCATCCTTAGTCAGATCCAAACCACCGCGCAAACATTCGTAAACAGCGCGGCCGTAGTTCTTAGCAGACAAACCTAATTTTGGCTTGATGGTGCAACCCAACAATGGACGACCATATTTATTCAAAATATCGCGCTCAAGTTGAATACCCTGTGGTGGACCACCGCAAGTTTTAACGTAAGCGATTGGGAAGCGAACGTCTTCCAAACGCAATGCGCGCAATGCTTTGAAGCCGAACACGTTACCTACCAATGAGGTAAATACGTTAACCACTGAACCTTCTTCAAACAAATCGATAGGGTAAGCAACAAATGCGTAGAAGCAAGTGTCGTCGCCAGGTACGTCTTCGATACGATACGCACGACCTTTGTAGTGATCCATGTCTGTCAACAGATCAGTCCACACGGTTGTCCATGTACCTGTTGATGACTCAGCCGCAACCGCCGCAGCGATTTCTTCGCGATCCACACCTGCTTGAGGCGTAATCTTGAAGCATGCCAAAATGTCGGTATCTTGAATTTTGTATTCTGGTTCCCAGTAAGTCTGGCGATATTCCTTCACACCAGCATTGTATTTTTTCACTGCCATGGTTACTACCCCCTCTAAAATTGCGACGCGGCGCATCGCGGTTTATTGAACAACAACAACATAGGACGCATCGTAGCTTTCACGACACATAAGGACAACTCAATTATTTTTATACTTATGATAAGCTTTGCTTATACATAATTTTTCTGAGCGGATGAGCATGTTACACCTAACTTTACGACAATTACAGGTCTTTAATGTGGTTGCCACACAACTCAACTTCTCCAGTGCGGCGAAACTGCTGTATCTATCGCAGCCTGCCGTTTCGATGCAAATCAAGCAACTAGAGGAAAACATCGGTTTACCGCTTTTTGAGCAAATGGGTAAGAAAATTTTTCTCACCGAAGCTGGCGTGGAGTTACATCAGTACAGCTGTAGCATCGCGCAACAGGTTATTGAAATGGAAGTGGTGTTTAACGAAATGAAGGGTTTGAATCAAGGCAAGCTGACGCTCTCCGTGGTCAACACTGCCAACTATTTCACCCCCCAATTGCTCGCCAAATTTTGCCAACGACACCCGCACATCAACGTCATTCTGCATGTTGCCAATCGAGATGCCGTACTCAAGCAACTCGCAGAAAACAGCACCGACTTGGCCATCATGGGGCAAACACCAGATGACGCAGATATTAGTGCAGAATCTTTTATGGACAATCCGCTGGTGGTGATTGCCGCAACCAATCACTCACTCGCTAAAACCAAACGCGTTAAATTCGCACAACTTGCCACAGAAAATTTTTTGTCACGTGAAATAGGTTCGGGAACACGCAGCGCGATGGAACGTGTCTTTGCACAACATAAAATTCAGCCGCGTATCAGCATGGAAATGGAAACCAACGAAGCCATTAAGCAAGCGGTTCAAGCGGGAATGGGATTGGGGATTTTATCGCTGCACAGCATCGAACTTGAACTGGAAACCAAGCGACTTGCTATGCTCAACGTCGAACATTTCCCTCTGTTGCGCCACTGGTTTATTGCACATCGCAGCAACAAACGACTGTCTATTGCCGCATTGGCGTTTAAGGAGTTTTTGCTGACGGAAGCTGAAACAATTATCTCGTCGAAATAGCTATTACTACTTGTTAGTCCTATACAACGCCGATTGCGCATGGGCTTGCAAGCCTTCACCAAACGCCAATACCGAAGCGATTTGACCGAGCTTTTGTGCGCCCTGCTGTGAAACTTGAATCAAGCTGCTGCGTTTTTGAAAATCGTACACACCCAACGGTGAAGAGAAACGTGCCGTACCCGAAGTCGGCAAAACGTGATTCGGCCCCGCGCAATAATCGCCCAACGCTTCTGAAGTGTAGCGGCCCATAAAGATTGCACCAGCGTGTTTAAGTTTAGTAAGCCATGCCTGAGGGTCTGCAACCGATAGCTCCAAATGTTCAGGTGCAATGCGGTTACTGATGGCACAGGCTTCATCCAAATCCGCCACATGAATCAATGCACCACGATTCTCCAGCGCAGTTCGTATGATGTCGCGGCGTGGCATTTGTTCCAGTAAGCGATTGGCACTTTGTACGACCGCTGCAATGAATTTTTCATCAGGTGACAACAAAATCGCTTGCGCTAATTCGTCGTGTTCAGCTTGTGAAAATAAATCCATGGCAATCCAATCCGGGTCAGTTTGCCCATCACAAATCACCAAAATTTCTGAAGGGCCCGCCACCATATCAATACCACATACGCCGAATACACGACGCTTGGCAGAGGCGACATAAGCATTACCAGGGCCAACAATTTTATCTACCTTGGGAATGGTCGCTGTGCCGTAAGCCAAGGCTGCAACGGCTTGCGCGCCACCAATGGTAAACACGCGATCCACACCAGCCAAAAATGCGGCGGCTAACACCAGCGGATTTTTCACCCCATCTGGTGTTGGCACAACCATTATCAATTCAGCCACACCCGCCACTTTTGCAGGGAGTGCATTCATCAACACCGAGGATGGATACGCCGCTTTGCCCCCCGGCACATATAAGCCCACGCGATCCAGCGGAGTGACTTGCTGTCCAAGCAACGTACCATCTGCATCAGTGTAACTCCATGAATCTTGCACCTGTTTCTGATGGTATTCAGTCACGCGCTTCGCTGCTGCCTCTAACGCGATGCGCTGCTCAGTTGGCAATCCATCAAACGCGGTGCGTAGTTCATCACGCGACAATTCCATTGCGGCAGCATCTACCAAAGGCAAACGATCAAACTTGCTGGTGTACTCCAGCACGGCAGCATCACCGCGTTTACGCACATCCTTGAGTATGGCGGCCACTGTGGCTTCCAAAGCATCATCGGCGGTTTCTTCAAACGCTAATAATTTGCTGAGGCGCGTATCGAAATCGCTTTGTTGCGTAGATAGTTTAGTGATGTTCATTATCAATCTTCCATAAACAAATCCCCTCCCCCTTGATGGGGGAGGGCTAGGGAGAGGGTGAAATTTGGAACACCCCCTCTCCCCAACCCTCTCCCACAAGGGTAGAGGGAGTTAATTAGTTGTGACTTACTGCTCCCGCAAACGCATCCAACATCGGCTGAATCAGCTCGTGTTTTAATTTAAGCGCAGCCTGATTCACCACCAAGCGCGAAGAGATGTCAGCGATATGTTCTACGGCTTTCAGATGATTGGCCTTCAACGTTGCGCCGCTACTCACCAGATCGACAATCGCATCCGACAGTCCAACCAACGGGCCCAACTCCATCGAGCCGTATAGTTTAATTAAGTCCACATGCACGCCCTTTGCGGCGAAGTGAGCCCTAGCGGTTTGTACATATTTGGTTGCCACACGCAATCGCGCACCTTGCTTAACCGCCGCTTCGTAATCGAAATCATCATGCACCGCGACCATCATTCGGCAGCGCGCAATATTCAAATCCAGCGGCTGATATAGGCCCGTGCCACCATGTTCATTCAACACATCTTTACCTGCTACGCCCATATCCGCCGCGCCATATTGCACATAGGTTGGCACGTCTGAGGCACGCACGATGATGAGCCGCACATCAGCACGATTGGTTGGCAAAATCAGCTTGCGTGAAGACTCTGGATCTTCTAACGCATTGATACCTGCTGCTTTGAGCAACGGCAATGTTTCTTCAAAAATTCGACCTTTGGATAGTGCAATGGTAATGGTCATGCGGATTAGGTGATGCGTTTATGAAAGCGCGTATTCTACCGTCAAATGCGGGTCGAAATGAAATCCGTGATTGCGCATAGCGGCATTTGTGCGGTCTGATTTTCAGATGCCCCCTGTGCTAAACTCGTACTCATGAGCCTTCCATCCCACCTCCCGCAAGCAAGCAAGCAAGCAAGCAAGCAAGCAAGCAAGCAAGCAAGCAAGCATCCGTTTGCCGCGTCCGCATTAAGTTCCCGCGCTAAACACCGCGCCCCGCGCGCGCCTCCTTGAGCCGTCATGCCGCCGCATGATGCACCCTCAAACCCACTCTAAGGAGAAACCCGATGTTTGTCGTACCCAGAAAAATAACTACCAATACCATCCTCATCACCAGCCTGCTGTTGCCCGGCTTGGCACAGGCCGATGTTAAAGCCTGCTTCAACTTCCTCAGTGCACAGGATTACGCACGCGCCGAAAGCGAAGCCAAACAATTGCTGCAAAACGGCAACCTAAACCGTGTAGAAGAACGCGCTACCCAACAGTGCCTAGGGCGATCTTACGACGGCATGGGGCGCGCCACCGATGCCCTGCCTGCTTTTCAGCGCGCAGAAGCCCTGTCACAAACCACTAAAGAGCTGGCTGACTCCTATAGCTGGCTGGGTTCAACATACTTTGACCTGCATGATCTGAACCGTGCAGAGCTGTACGATCAGCGCAGCCTCAAGGCTTACCGCGAGCTGGGTGACAAGCAACAAGTCCCCTCCACGCTGAACAACCTAGCAATGATTGCTAATAATCGCGGCGACAGCGAGCGAGCGAGCGAGCACGCTTTACCGCGAAGCACTGGCGATGCAGCCGGAGACCGAACAAGCCTCCACGCTCAACAACATCGCCGCGATTCACTTCGGTCGTAAAGAGTACGAACAGGCAATCAAGCTGACAAGCCAGGCTATAGTCATCGAACGCCGCAACGGCAATGCACATAACACGGCCATACTTCAGATCAATCTGGGTGGCATCTTGAATAAAGACAAACAATATGCCGCAGCGGAAAAAGAACTGCTGGCAGGCTTGAGTGCCATCCGCTTGGTGGGCGACAAAAATTGGGAAGCATCGGCCTGCAAGGCATTGGGATTACTGGCGTTGGCACAAAAACAGCCAGTTGATCATTTAGGCCCGAATGATTGGTTCACAAAAGCCGAAGCCCTCTATCGCGAGATAGGTGATACCGCCAAAGCTAATGAAATAGCTAATCTGCTGGCTAGAAAGTGAGGCAGGCTATGAATTTTCTTAATGACCTTAAAACCACCTTCGCCAAGGAACGCCATGCCGAACTCATCATAGCAAGTGGTGGTGCAATCCTGATCGCTGCCTTAGCTTCAATTCTTGACCCTGACACCTTAAAGCTGCTGGATGCACTCGGACCAATGCCTAGCAACCTCGCTAAAGTTTTGGTATGGGGCGCAACCATCCTTGCTGGTGCTCTTTTAATCTACATAGGGCTCAGGTGTATAGATGCAGAACGCGCCGCAATCATCACGCAAAGCATCGTTCCGCCACCCGTTATGCCTACATCGGAAATCACTAAAGTCGAGGTAACACAAGCCGTAAACAATTCTTCCGAGCCAATGATCCCGCACTTTGACACGGCAAGTCTGCTTGCCATCCAAATCAAACATGGCAACACGCACATTTCCATCAACATTCAATCGGAGAAAAATAATACGCAATAAACTCGTTTACTTATTCGCCCTGTTGGGCATGAACATTTCCCACCTTGCCCTTGCCGTCAACGCCGCTTAGTCAGGAGTTAGGCATTGCCACTTACGCGCAGGTAAAGCAGCAGGCGGATATATCTGATTGCCCCTCCCCGACAAGGGAGGGTTGGAGGGGTTGAAAGGAATGTAACCTTGCGGGCTGGATCAGATCAGCCCTTATGCTGAATCATCCGGTAGTGGCTTGCCAATCTGTCCAACATCACCAGCAATGCGGGTGTCATCTGGATGACCGCGTTCACATCGGCGGCAAACGATTTTGCGTTCTCGACGTACTCGTGCGTCAGGCGATTTCTGATGGTGCGGAGTTCGGTTATTTGTTCGGACGGCACGCTTAATATCCCCGCACGTTCCGCGACCGAAAAATTTTCCAGCGCAGTACCCGCATGTTCGCCAACCACCTCCAGCCACGTCCTTAACACCTTGTCGGCCAGGTAATCTTGAAATCTGCCGAAACGGGCGCAAAAGGCACTCACCCGTTCTTTTTTCATTTCGTCCGATTCGAGATTGCGCACCCATTGCTCGTTGATCGTTTCTTTGGCAATCCAGCCGTATGAAAACAGCAACTCATGGCGAATTTTTTCGCAATGCAAAA
>JABFRF010000158.1 GCA_013141315.1 Gallionella sp.
ATCCAACGTAAAGTCGTGATTGCCACGTGCTTTGGCACTTTTTTAGAGTGGTACGACTTCCTCACATTTGCTTCACTTGCCACTTACTTCAGCACATTATTTTTTCCTCAAGAGAACCCGATTGCTTCGCTGTTGTCTAGTTTAGCGACTTTTGGCGTAGGTATGTTAGTACGTCCTTTAGGCGCAGCTTTATTTGGTTCATTGGGCGATAAGTATGGTCGCCGTCCGGTTTTTATTGCCACGATTGTGTTGATGGGTTTGTCCACGTTTTGCGTGGGGTTGCTGCCAACCTACGCGCAAGTGGGAATGTTAGCCCCTGCGTTACTGCTGCTCTTGCGTTTGTTGCAGGGCTTTTCGGTAGGGGGAGAGATAGGTGGGGCGGCGGTGTATTTGACTGAACACGCGCCTGCCAACAAGCGCGGTTTTTATACCAGCGTGTTGCAATTGATGGGGCCATTGGGCGTATTGGTTTCTACTTTGCAGGTGGTGTTGCTGCAATCGTATTTGAGTGCGGAAGATTTTCAGGTTTGGGGATGGCGCGTACCATTCTTGCTGTCGATCGTGTTGTTGGCGATTTCGCTAAAAAGCCGTATCAATATGTATGAGTCGCCTGTTTTTGTTCATTTGCGTGAGAAACATGCTTTGTCCAAAGCGCCGTTGCGCGAGTGTTTATCTAATCGCCAAACACTGGGCCGCATGTTATTACTGTTCACGTGTGTTTCAGCAGGCGGCTCGCTGCTGTTTTTTTCGTCGCAAGTGTATGTGAATGTGTATCTGAAAAACGTGGTGAGGCTTGATCCGCAAGTCGCTTCAACCCTAGTGATGTGCAGCACATTGTTGCTATTTCCGTTGACAATTTTCTTCGGCTGGTTGTCAGATAGAATTGGGCGCAGACCCATATTGTTGGCGGGTTTACTGCTCGGTTGCTTGGCGATTTTCCCTGTGTTTAAAGGCATCATGCACTACGGCAACCCTACCTTAGAGCGATTTAATCGTGATGTGCCTGTGGCACTATATGGCGACGATTGTCACTATGATCCGTTCACTAAAACTAGTAACGATTGTGAGCGCAATCAGGAGCTGCTTGCCAAGCTGGGTGTGACTTATACCTTGCATCCATCGCAATCACCCAACACCACATTGGTGCGTATCGCCAACAGTGAGGTGACAGGGTTTGAAACGAAGCAACTTACTGAGACATTAAAGTCCGCAGGTTGGACAGAACATGCTGACCCACAACAAACCAATCGCGTTATGATATTTTTATTGTTGATTGTTTTATTGGTAGCGGTTGGGCTTATCACGGGGCCACAAACGGCGACGCTGGCAGAGTTATTTCCAGCGCGTACTCGCTACACCGCAGTGGCATTGCCGCATAATCTCAGTGCTGGCTGGATAGGTGGCATGTCGCCGTTTATGATTACCGTGTTGAGTGTGAAGGCTGGCGATGCATTGTCGGGCTTATGGTATCCCGTGGGGCTATTGGCAATAGCGTTTGTGATAGGTTTAATTTTTTTGCCAGAAGTGCGCAATGCACCTTTGGAAGGTTAGCAACAAATGCGTATTCTCATCAGTAACGACGATGGCTATTTCGCACCTGGTTTGGTGTGCCTAGCAAAACATTTATCCAGAATTGCCGAAGTCGTGGTGGTTGCGCCAGAACGTGATCGCAGCGGCGCAAGTAACTCGCTCACTTTGGATAGACCACTCAAATTGCGCAAAGCTACGAATGGATTTTATTACGTGAATGGTACGCCGACAGATTGCGTTCATTTGGCGGTGACAGGTATGTTGGATCAGCAGCCTGATATGGTCGTGTCTGGCATCAATGCTGGCGCAAACATGGGCGATGACACTATTTATTCGGGTACCGTGGCGGCAGCGACGGAAGGATTTTTGTTGGGTATTCCTGCCATTGCTTTGTCATTGGTGGGTAAAGAACTTAATCATTATGAAACTGCCGCAAAAGTGGCGGTTGAGCTAGTGCAAAAATTTTCTGCGCAAAAGCATACTCAACCTTGGCTGCTTAATGTCAATGTTCCGGATACAGCGTATGAACAATTAAAAGGCATGGCAGTTACTCGTCTTGGCAGGCGACATAAAGCTGAGCCGGTAATTAAGGCGCTTAATCCTCACGGCGAAACCGTGTATTGGGTAGGTGCGGCAGGTAAGGCTCAAGATGCTGGGGAGGGCACGGATTTTGATGCGGTTTCGCAACAGCGAGTGTCAATCACACCGCTACAAATTGACCTCACGCAGTACAATCAAATTGGTGCAGTTCGCAGTTGGATAACACATGAATAATAAAGCACACGGTATTGGTATGACTTCCCCGCGCACTCGGATGCGTATGATCGAACGACTGCGAGAGCAAGGTATTAAAAACGAAGCTGTGCTGGCAGCCATGTATGAAGTGCCGCGCCATCTGTTCGTTGATGAAGCATTGGCGAGCCGCGCTTATGATGATGTGTCGTTGCCGATAAATTTCAATCAAACGATTTCCCAACCCTACATTGTGGCGAGGATGATAGAGGTGTTGCTGGCCGCTGGGCCGCTCAAGCGCGTGCTGGAAATCGGCACGGGCTGTGGCTATCAGGCAGCCGTGTTGGCGCAAGTGTTTCCCGAGGTTTATAGCATGGAGCGCATTAAACCTTTGTATGAGCGTGCTAGAAAAACCTTGCGGGATTTGAAAATTCGCAACGTCAATGTGCGTTATGCAGATGGCAGTGCGGGTTTGCCGGAATCTGCGCCGTTCGATGGCATCATCATGGCAGCATCGGCTCCTATGTTGTCGCTGGTACTGCGTGAGCAACTTGCCGTAGGCGGCAGAATGGCATTGCCCATCGGAATTGATGAACAATGCTTGCATTTGATTGAACGCGATGTTCAGGGGTTCCGCGAATCAAAATTGGAAGCGGTGAAATTCGTCCCGTTACTTTCAGGAAAAGCATGAAACTGACGAGGCTTTGTAGTTGGCTCTTGATGGCAATCATTATGGCTGGCTGCGCGTCTATCACGAGCAACGCACCTGCCAACAAGCCTAGTGTAGAAGTTAAAAATTCTCCTATTGTTGAAACGGTTGCTGCAAAAAAAGCCAAGCGCAGCAATGAATGGCGACCTGAAACTTATGTCGTGCAAAAGGGCGACACGCTTTATAGCATCGCTTTTAATTATGGCTTTGGCTACCGCGAGCTGGCTGAATTAAATGGCATTCAAAATCCCAGTGCCATCTCTATCGGTCAAACGATACGGCTTTTCCCCAATAAAGCTACACCGTCTGCTACTGGCGTAGGTGTTGAAAAAAAACCAACTGAGCCACCGATTAAAGAGCAACCTAAGTTGGTTAAATATCCCTACAGCACAGCGGCGATGGCGTTGATTGATAAAATTCAGCAAGCCCCGCATCCTGAATCAATCGCACAACCAAGCCCTGCGCCAATAGGGATTGTGCAGGACAACAACACATCTGCAATGGTGGCAAAAGAAGTTGAAAAAGCTAAACCTGATGACAATGCAGATGATGAAAAAGAAGAACCTGCGCTAGATTGGAGCATGCCGACACAAGGAAAATTGATTGCACATTTCTCTGAGTCGGCGAATCGTAAAGGCATCGACATCGCAGGAAAATTGGGGCAACCCGTACTCGCCAGTGCTGCGGGCAAGGTGGTGTATAGCGGCAGCGGGCTGCGCGGTTACGGCAAGCTCATCATCATTAAACACAACGCAACCTACCTGAGTGCTTATGCGCACAACGATAAAATTTTAGTCAAAGAAGGGCAGAGCGTCACGCGCGGACAAAAAATCGCCGCAATGGGCAGCACCGATGCCGATCAAGTCAAACTCCATTTTGAAGTGCGTCGCTTAGGCAAACCAGTTGACCCTGCGAAGTTTTTGTCGCTGACAAAATAATGAGTATCGATACGCTCAATACCACTAACCACGACCGCGACAGCGCAAACCTGCGTTACGTTTACCCTGTCATTTCGCGCCGTGCAGGCGGCGTATCGGTGGGAATCAACCTCAATCCCAACAATGCTTGTAACTGGCGTTGTATCTACTGCCAAGTACCTGAGCTCACGCGCGGCACAGCGCCACCGATTGATCTGGTCATGTTGGAGAATGAGTTGCGCAATTTTCTCCATGAATTGCTGCATGGTGATTTCATGCAAACCCGCGTACCTGAAGGCTCAAGGCGTATCAATGACATTGCACTGTCGGGCAACGGTGAACCCACCAGCGCAACGGAGTTCGTTCAAGTCATCGAAATTATTGTTCGCGTCCACCGCGAAATAGTTTTGCCGGAAGGCTTGAAAACAGTGCTGATAACCAATGGCAGCTTGCTGTTTCGCAGTACCGCTCAACAAGGCTTACGCAACCTTGCGCAGATCAACGGCGAAGTGTGGTTCAAACTGGATCGTGCCAGCGCAGCAGGAATGAAGCGGATCAACGATACGCACACCAACATGAATAAAGTGCGCGACAACCTCATCGCCTCCATCACAAATTGCCCCACTTGGTTGCAAACTTGCTGGTTCGCAATAGACGGTGATCCGCCTACGCTTCAGGATGAAAATGACTATCTTGAATTTATTTCATCACTGTTAAATGAAGACCACAAACCGCAAGGCGTGCTGCTCTACAGTCTGGCTCGCCCTTCGCTGCAGGCTGAAGCATCACGACTATCTGCCCTGCCAGATTCGTATCTGCAAGCCTTTGCATATCGCATTGCTAGATTGGGATTAACGGTCAAAGTCAGCCCATAGAAACTGGATGACAGAGTCGAGTGATGTAAACAAGTAGCCCGAAACTAAAGGTCAAGAATGAATCGTAATTTCGGCTGATGGATAGCAAATCGATTCTTTAAGAGCTAATCCAATCCAGCCCTAGTGAATTCGGCAATGCGTCGTGCGGCTTCCAGCGTTTCTTCGGTGCTGGCTACCAATGCCAGGCGTACAAAATTTTCGCCAGGGTTCACGCCATTTGCGCTGCGGGCCAAATAGCTTCCAGGCAAGAGGGTGACGTTATAGTCGCGATACAACGCTTGCGCGAAAGTGGTATCGGCTATGGGTGTGCGTATCCATAGATAAAATCCTGCATCGGGTAATGCAACAGGTAGCACAGGGTTAAGTATCTCGATTACCTTGGCGAACTTCTCTGCATACAGGCGACGATTTTCAGCGACATGTGCTTCATCGTTCCAAGCTGCAATGCTGGCGGCTTGAATGGCTGGGTTCATTGCCGAGCCGTGATAAGTGCGATACAGCGCGAATTTTGCAATGACCTCGGCATCGCCCGCGACAAAGCCAGAGCGCATTCCAGGTACATTGGAGCGTTTCGATAAGCTGGAGAACACCACCAGATTTTTATAGTCGCTGCGACCTAATTGCTGTGCAGCTTGCAGCGCACCGAGTGGTTTGGTTTCAAAATAAATTTCCGAATAACACTCGTCAGATGCGATGACAAAACCATAACGATCAGACATCTCGAACAAGGTTTTCCACTCACTCAGCGGCATCACGCTGCCACTCGGATTTCCCGGTGAGCACACGTATATCAATTGCGTGCGTTGCCAAACTGCTTCGGGTAGCTGCGTGAAATTTAACGCAAAATGGTCTTCCGGTAAGGTGTTGAGAAAGTAGGGTGTTGCACCCGCCAAAAATGCTGCACCTTCGTAAATTTGATAAAACGGATTGGGACAAACCACCGCCGGTTCATTCTTGCTGCGATCAATCACCGCTTGGGCAAAGGCAAATAACGCCTCGCGGCTACCGTTAATCGGCAACACTTGGGCCTTGGCATCGGGAATAGGTACATCAAAACGCGTGGCTATCCAGTTGGCAATGGTGTTGCGCAATGCGTCGCTGCCAGCGGTTGTGGGATAATTCGCCAGTCCGTCGAGGTTGGCAGTTAGCGCGTCTTTGATGAATTGCGGCGTGGCATGTTTGGGCTCACCAATTGATAAGCTAATTGGACACAACGCAGGGTTAGGCTGGACATCGCGAAACAGCGCGGCAAGTTTTTGGAACGGGTAGGGCTGGAGTTTATTTAAGTCGGGGTTCATTCAGGTAATCCTGAGCAAGTTAAAAACTCCCTCCCCCTTGATGGGGGAGGGTTAGGGAGAGGGTGAAAAATTAACGCATACCCCTATCCCTAGCCCTCTCCCGCAAGGGGAGAGGGGACGGTTGCGTTTAATCAGCGCGCATTATAAGGGTCGGCTTAGTGTCATCAAAACAAAATGTAATGCCGATAGTTGGAATCTTGAGCGGCGCACTGGTATGGGGACTGATCTGGTATCCCTATCGCGTGTTGCAGGAAATGGGCTTGGCGGGTGTATTCGCTGCGATGATCAGCTATTTGCTAGCGTTGTTGTGCGGCATGTTTATGTTGCCACGCGCGATGCAATCACTAAAACATGCCGGATGGTGGACGGTAGGCTTGGTGTTCAGCGCAGGATGGTCAAATTTAGGCTACGTCCTTGCCATGTTGCACGGCGAAGTGATGCGCGTGCTGCTGCTGTTTTATCTTGCGCCACTGTGGACGATTTTATTCTCCTATTGGCTGCTCGGTGAACGGCTCAATCGCTATGGCTATGCGGTGATGGCGTTATCCTTATGTGGCGCAGCCATCATGCTCTGGCAGCCACAACACGGCTTGCCCTATCCGCAAAATTTTTCAGAATGGATAGGCTTGTCGGCCGGGATGAGCTTCGCGTTATCCAACGTGCTATCGCGCCGCGCCGCAAATTTGAACGTGGAAGCAAAATCCTTCAGCGTGTTGCTGGGCACAGCGTTGCTCACCGTACCCTTCTTGCTGTGGCAAGGCGGGCTATCCAACCAATGGCAAATGTTGAATGCACAAACTTGGCTGATACTTGCACTAATCGGCATCGCCCTGAGTGCCACCAGCTACGCCGTGCAATACGGCGTGACGCATCTGCACTCCAACCGCGCCATGCTGTTATTTTTGTTTGAACTGGTTGTCGCGGCGATCTCGTCTTATTTTTTGGCGGGAGAAGCGATGGAGCTACGAGATTGGATAGGCGCGACGCTGATTGTTTCGGCTAGCTTGTTGTCGGGGCGATTGCATACGCCTTAAC
>JABFRF010000054.1 GCA_013141315.1 Gallionella sp.
TTGGCGAGGTCGTCGTTCGACAATACCGGCTGATGCACTTCCAAACGCAACGGCGGATTGGTTTCGTCTATGCCCAACAGATTGGGTTTCGGGCCGATGAACGAAGTCAACGACATGACAATTTCTTCACGAATCGGATCGATAGGCGGGTTAGTCACCTGCGCGAACAACTGCTTGAAGTAATCGTAGAACGAACGATTTTTATTCGACAACACTGCCAACGCAGCATCTGTACCCATTGAGCCAGTTGCTTCTTCACCCGCACTAATCATAGGCGCAAGGATGAATTTCAAATCTTCTTGCGAGTAACCAAACGCTTGTTGCGCATCGAGCAACGACACACTCATGGTTTTTGCAGCCGCAACTTCCGGCATATCAGCAAGGAAATAACGCGATTGCTCGACCCACTGGCGATAAGGCTTGGCGGTGGCGAGCTGAGTTTTTAATTCAGCATCATCAATGATGCGGCCCGCTTCCATGTCTATCAAAAACATTTTGCCCGGCTGTAAACGCCACTTCTTAACAACCTTGTGCTGCGGAATGTTCAGCACGCCCATTTCAGAAGCCAGCAAAACCACGTCATCATCAGTAATCAAATAACGCGCGGGACGTAAACCATTGCGATCCAATGTCGCACCTATCATGCGACCATCGGTAAATGCCACGGCTGCCGGGCCATCCCACGGCTCCATCAATGCCGCGTGATATTCGTAGAAGGCGCGACGCTCTTCGTCCATCAGCGGATTGCCTGCCCATGCCTCTGGGATCAACAACATCATCGCGTGCGGCAAGGAATATCCGCCTGCCACTAACAACTCTAAAGCGTTATCAAAGCAGGCAGAATCGGATTGACCACTCACAATCAGTGGCCAGAGTTTTTCTAAATCCTCACCCAATAAATTCGACGACATCGCCGCATGACGCGCCGCCATCCAATTCACGTTGCCGCGCACGGTGTTGATTTCGCCGTTATGCGCGATCATGCGGAACGGATGCGCCAAATCCCAAGTCGGGAAAGTGTTGGTGGAAAAGCGTTGATGCACCAAAGCCAAGGCGCTCACCACACTAGCATCTTGCAAATCGTAATAATACTTGCCGACTTGATCGGCCAGCAACATGCCCTTGTAAACGATAGTGCGTGCCGACAATGAAGGTACGTAAAAACCTTTACCCTGCTCATTGGGCAAATTGCGTATAGCGTGTTCAGCGGTCTTACGAATGACAAATAATTTGCGCTCAAACGCATCCGTATCCACACAGTTTTTGCCCTGCGCAACAAACACCTGGCGCACCACTGGCTCAACCAGCTTAACGCTTTCGCCGAGTATCACGCTGTTCACTGGCACATCGCGCCAGCCCAATAGTTGCTGACCTTCAGCGACTATTTTATCGGCAATGATTTGCTCACACGCAGCACGACCTGCGGCATCACGCGGCAAGAACAACATACCCACGCCGTAGCTACCCGCTGCAGGCAATGCAATGTTATGAGTCGCACATTGCGTGCGCAAAAACGCATCAGGAATCTGCAACAGAATACCCGCACCATCGCCCGCCAAGGGATCAGCCCCGACCGCGCCGCGATGCGTTAAATTTTCTAAGATTTGCAAACCTTGACTCACCATGTCATGGCTTTTTTTGCCCTTGATGTGCGCCACAAAGCCCACACCACAAGCATCGCGCTCTTGGCGCGGATCGTACAAACCTTGCTGCACTGGAAAATAAGAGAGACTCACGTAAATCCTCAACAAACGTTAAAGCAAAAAAATGGCAGCACGCGCCGCCACTCACTTAACAACCGAAACCAAAACTCAAATGGGTAGGGATTTTACCGCGTCTAGCGGCGACGGGCAACCCGTAGCCTCAACCGAGTCAAATTGGCACTTCCTCTACCGCAAAGATACGGCGATGCTCCCTTATCGCGTAACGATCCGTCATGCCTGCGATGTAATCGGCAATGGCGCGACTGCGCACAGCTTCATCTTGAACCTGAAACTGTTCGGGTAGCAAACGATAGTCAGCCATAAACACACCGAACAAATCACTGATGATGCGTTGCGCCTTGGTGCTCATGCGCATCACTTTGTAGTGGCGATATAGCTGGGTACGCAAAAAAGTTTTCAGTTCCCGCTGTTGCTCGTTCATTTCAGGACTAAACGCAATCATAGCTGGCGCAGTGCGCACATCCTCGATACTCGTTAATTTCTGCGCGGTCAAATTACGCTCGCTCTGCTGAATCAAATCGGTCACCAAAGTATTGATCATGCGTCGCACCGTTTCGTGTATCACGCGGCGTTCGGGCAACTCAGGGTGCGCTTGCTTAACTTGCTGTAAATGCTTAGCAACCAACGGCACGGTAGCAAGCTCCTCCAGCGTAATCAAACCGGAGCGCAGCCCATCATCCACATCGTGATTGTTGTAGGCAATCTCATCAGCAAGATTGGTAATTTGCGCTTCTAGTGAAGGCCGGCGATGCTGCAAAAACCGTTCGCCCACATCGCCTAACTTTGCGGCGTTCTCGGCGGAGCAATGTTTCAATATTCCCTCACGAGTTTCAAAACACAAATTCAAACCGTCAAAAGCGGCGTAGCGTTCTTCCAACACATCGACCACACGCAGTGATTGAAGATTATGTTCGAAGCCACCATAGGCTTTCATGCAAGTATTTAGCGCATCTTGTCCAGCATGACCAAACGGCGTGTGTCCCAAATCATGTGCGAGCGAAATCGCTTCTGCCAAATCTTCATTTAAGCGCAAGTGACGTGCGATAGACCGTGCAATCTGCGCCACTTCAATGCTGTGCGTCAAACGAGTACGGAACAAATCACCCTCGTGATTTACGAACACTTGAGTTTTATATTCAAGACGACGGAAAGCGCCGGAGTGAATGATGCGGTCGCGGTCGCGTTGAAATTCGCTGCGCGCATTGGGTGCAGCTTCGGTTATTTTTCGACCGCGAGAATTTGTATCGCTAACCGCATAAGGCGCAAGATCAGCCACGGGTGCAAGCCTCTATCGTTTGTTGCAACAAGACTGGCGGCACATCGCCATAAACAACCGCTTTGCCGATTTTTTTCAACAACACAAAGCGCATTTTGCCGCCTTCTACTTTTTTATCTAAACCCATCCAATTCAGATATTTTTCCACACCCAAATCAGGTGCAACGGTAGGAAGCTTGGCGCGCTCAAACAGTGTACGAATGCGAGTTACATCTTCTGCGCTAATCCAACCTAAACGCTGCGACAAATCTGCCGCCATGATCGTCCCCGCCGCCACACCCTCACCATGCAACCACACACCGTAACCCATACCTGACTCAATGGCGTGCCCGAAGGTATGCCCCAAGTTAAGCAACGCACGCTCACCGATTTCACGTTCATCCGCTGCAACAACCTCGGCTTTATTTTGGCAACTGCGCGTGATGGCATATTGCAGTGCAACCGTATCACGCGCCAACAGCTTATCCATGTTCTGCTCTAACCATTCGAGAAAGGGCAGGTCACGTATCAACCCGTATTTAATCACTTCAGCAAGCCCCGCTGCCAGCTCGTTATCGGGCAAAGTGTTTAGTGTATCGGTATCCGCCAACACCAACTGCGGCTGGTAAAACGCGCCTATCATGTTCTTGCCGAGCGGATGATTGATGCCGGTTTTTCCACCGACGGAGGAATCTACTTGCGACAGCAGTGTTGTCGGTATTTGAATGAACGGCACGCCGCGCAAATAGCTCGCCGCCGCAAAGCCCGTCATATCTCCAATCACGCCACCACCTAAAGCAATCAACGGCGTAGTTCGTTCACATCGGTGCGTTAGCAACGCTTCATAAATCAAATTCATCGTGTCAGAATTTTTATATTGCTCGCCATCGGGCAAAATAATTTCTACGCTGGATACGCCGATACTCTGCAAAGTATTTTTCAGCTTTTCAAGATACAAAGGCGCAACCGTGGTGTTGCTGACAATTGCCACGCGCTTGCGTGGAATTGCTTTGCTCAATAATTCGGCTTGCGTCAGTAAGCTGCTGCCAATGTGTATCGGGTAGCTGCGCTCAGATAATCCTACGGTTAATGTTTGCATGTTCGTTCAATCAACTTTGGTAAGCATTTTTTCTTTGAGCAGGTTTATTTCATCCACCAAGTGCAACATCAAGGCATGCACACTGCGCTTGCCACTCAGCACCACAATGTCGGCAACTTCCTGATAAATCGGATCGCGCAAATGGTGCAACTCGGCAAGCTTGGCGTAAGGGTCTGCGGTTTGCAATAAAGGGCGATTGCGGTCATGGCGCGTGCGCTGCCACAAATCATGCACACTGGCTTTGAGGTAAATAACAATGCCATTGTGCTGTAATAAGGCTCGGTTTTGCTCAGCCAATACCGCACCGCCACCCGTTGCCAGCACAATGTTATCGCGTTGCACAATATCAGCAATAGCGGTGGTCTCACGCACCCGAAATCCCGCCTCACCTTCCACATCAAACACATGTGGAATCGTCACACCCGTGCGCTTGATAATCTCCTCATCGCTATCAACAAAAGACTTACCCAGATGTCGCGCCAAAGAACGCCCCATGGTGGTTTTCCCCGACCCCATCATGCCCACTAAAATCAGATTGCCCGACTGGAATTTACGCTGAATATCTTGATGGCTTTGCATAAGGGATATTGTAAACGATAACAACAAGCTATTCGGACATGCAACTATCTCAATTTTGATTCGGCGTTAATTATAGATTGAAGCATATCGTTGTTGCGATAAGCCTTGTATTGGAAATGCGGCAATCTGCAATAAAAAATCAGCCGCTCAAAGGCGGCTGATTGCTTAGTGTATTGCTTTGCGCAGCGGTTAATAACTTGCCGCACGCCCAATGATACAGTTGTCATCATTTGCATCGACCAATGACATAGGAAGAATTTGGTTAACTTTTGCGGTGCTTTCTGTCCCACTGACTATAACGCGCGCAGTTACCTCATCCTCGATGAACCATGCTGATGCCTTAGGGTATTGCAGATAAAACGTAGCAGCACCGAAGCTGTCTGTTGTCACTGTTATAGGAACAGATCCCCCTGAGGCCTGTGGCGGAGAAATTCTTACGTTGTTGCTAATTGCCATTGCGGCAATCTGTGATGCGGTCTGGACTGTTGGTGTATCCTCAGCGGGCGCAAACGTTCCATCATCAAGAAACCCGTTACGGTTTGCATCTTCGTTGGCGGCAAATCCCGTCATAAAAAGCTTACCTTCGTCGCTGGTTACAACAGTACCTACGTTATATGGTCCGCCACACATATAATCCAAAAAAGTAGCATTTGAGTTCCGCACTCTGTATATATACCCATTCCTGTACTTTGCGGGAAATACAGACAGCGTTACAGGTATTCCGGCAGCCGCGCTTCCGTTGGAATCCACAACTAATACGCTACCCGGCAGTTTGTACTGAGTGGTATTGGCTGTATCTTCTATAGCCGTACCAAAGCCGACTGTTACACTCACTGCACTGGAAGAAACTCTCAGCGGTGTCGTATCACACAACTTATTAGTTTCTGCAACAGGGGGACTGGCTTGCGGGGCGCCTGTGCAAAACTGTCCTACGATGCTAGCTTGCGCATGAATCGCTGATAGCGTTGATGAAGTTCCCGCCGAAAATGTCGTGGTAGCCACACCTTGTGCGTCTGTATAGACCACTGCTGGGGAAACTGTTTCACCGCTGCCTGTGGTGCCCAACAAGCCGAAAATCACGGCAGCATTACCGACAGTATTGAATTTGCTATCTCGGACGACTGCTTTCAATGTTGATGTACTGATACTAGTCCCCGTACTGGGACTAATCGCCGATACGGATGCTGAAAGTGTCACTTGTGCTGCAGCTGTAGCCGGCGCACTGATCGCAAACGTGCGCGATAACGAGCTGAGTGTCACGCCAGTTGAACTCAACGCATCTACCTGTATTGTCACCGAACCTGAATTGACGGATGCGGTATAAGTCGCCGTGACTGCATTTGCAGCAGGTGTCTGCAAGATAGATGAATTCGATACCAGCGGATTAGTTCCTGCCAAGCTACCCGATGTCGCACTCATGCGGACGTTAGCAACGGCGGTGCTCGCAATGGTCGAGGGAACCGTAACCACTATCTCTTGGGTAGCTGCGGTAGTCAGTGCCAAAGGATTGGCAACGGGTGTCGTGATCGCAAACGCGACTCCGGTTGGTGCTGTCACATTGATAACCTGAGTGGTCGTCACCGTTACCGCTCCCGCGGAATTCAGCCATTCCGCAGTTAGGTCTACTGTGCCAGCCACAGTCGGCGTGAATTTAACTGCAGGTGTGACACCCGTCGCATCAGTAGTCAGTGTAGTCGCAGAAAGTGTACCCGTTCCAGTGCTTGCTGCGCCTATCGCAAAACGAATAGTCTGATTGGGCGTACCAAGCCCGCCCGCAACCGCTGCGGTCGCAGTCGCTGTTATCGTGCCTGCGCCAACTTGGATGGTACTGCTAGGCAAGGTCAAGGTCAGTGTCGATCCTTTGATCAATACGGGAATACTGGCCGATTGCGCCCCTACTGATGCGGTAACGATAGCAGTCCGATTACTGTAATCCGAGAGACCGCTTTTCAAAGTCACGCTCGCCTGTCCATTTTTATCTGTTTTTGCTGTGCTGCCACTCAAATTGCCAGTAGAGGTCAAAAACGAAATATCCACTCCAGGCATAACGGCGTTGGACGAATCCACCAAGGTCGCTGTTAAGGTCGCAGAAGTCGCATTGTCAGTCAGGATTGAGTTGGCAGATGTCCCCAGTGCGATGATTCCTGCCGCTGGTGTTGTCGAAGTGGGCGTTGAAGCACCCGTGTTATCGGAGCAGCCTGAAACCATCGCCACCACTACAGCCAACAAAAACGAAACCGAAAATTGAGTCATTCTTTTTGTTGAGAAAAAGTCACGCATTTGAATCTCCTTCGTTCACGCCTATCGTGAAATAGTTAGCACAGTAAATCTAAACAGTTAGGCTGCAATTAGGTAGCCATAGCTTTCATTGTTAGCGAAGGCCCATCGAGTCTTTCATGATCTT
>JABFRF010000090.1 GCA_013141315.1 Gallionella sp.
TGAGCTACCTCACCAGTTTCTATTTACCGCCGGACAAACAACGTGTGAGTGATGCACTGTCGCGCGAATTCCCCAATTTTCTGGTGATTGATACGGGCGCAATGATTACTCAAGTGCAAGGCATCATCGAACAAATTTCACAAACCATCAGCGTGGTGTTTTTGTTTACTTTGTTCAGCGGTATCGCCGTGTTGTATGCCGCGCTACTTGCGACCCAAGACGAACGTACCCATGAAGCGGCGATATTGCGTACTTTGGGAGCAAGTGGCGCATACATCCGAAAATTACACCTCAGTGAATTCGCCGTATTGGGCGCGCTAAGTGGGCTGTTGGCAGCGTTTGGCGCGGCTCTGCTGGGTTGGGTGCTGGCGCGCTTTGTGTTGGAGATACCCTACCAACTCAACCCTATGGTCTGGTTGATCGGCGTGTTCGGCGGCATGGCAGTGGTCATGCTCGCCGCGTGGCTAACGACACGCCGATTGACCGAGTTGCCACCGCTGGTGATATTGCGAGAGTAGTTAAGTGTCAGCTTGGGTTGAGGTAAGTGCTGCTTAGTGATAGAATGCGCGCCGCTTCGGAATAGTCCGAGGCAAATTTCCCGCTCGCACAAGTTGGGGTGCTCATCAGAGTCAAGCTAGCGAGTGGTAGTTTTTAACCCTTAACAAGTGGAGTAATCATGGCTGTAACTATGCGTCAAATGTTGGAAGCTGGTGTTCATTTTGGTCACCAAACCCGTTTCTGGAATCCTAAGATGGCTCCGTTCATCTTTGGTCATCGCAACAAAATTCACATCATTAACTTGGAAAAATCCGTCGCGCTGTTTGCAGAAGCAGAAGCCTTCGTGCGCAAGTTGTCTGCGAAAAAAGGTACAATTTTGTTCGTGGCAACCAAGCGTCAAGCTCGCGAAATCTTGCAAGAAGAAGCGGTTCGCGCAGATTCACCTTTCGTTAATCACCGCTGGTTAGGCGGTATGTTGACTAACTACAAAACTGTGCAATTGTCTATCAAGCGTTTGCGTGATCTTGAGCAAATGACGGCTGACGGTGCGAATGAAAAAGTATCCAAAAAAGAAGCGTTGATGATGGCGCGTGAATTGGAAAAACTGGAACGCAGCTTGGGCGGCATCAAGGATATGCAAGGTTTGCCGGCAGCGTTGTTTGTTATCGACGTAGGCTACCAAAAAGGTGCCATCGTTGAAGCACAAAAGCTCGGCATTCCAGTAATCGGAATCGTTGATACCAACAACTCGCCATTGGGCGTGGATTACATCATTCCTGGCAACGATGACTCAACTCAAGCGATTCGTTTGTACGCTCGCGGCATTGCAGACGCTGTGTTGGAAGGTCGTGCACAAGCTTTGAATGAGTTGGTTGAACAGATTGCTGAGCCAGCAACTGAAGCAGCCGCTTAATTTTATGTGATACGCAGAAAGGGGCGCGAGCCCCTTTTTTTGTAAGTATTTTTAGACGCGATAGTTAGGAGTTTGAGATGGCAGAAGTAACAGCAGGTATGGTTAAAGAATTGCGCGAGCTAACTGGCTTGGGCATGATGGAATGTAAAAAAGCCTTGGTTGAAGCCAATGGTGATATGAAAGTTGCTGAAGAGCAAATGCGTATCAAGAGCGGCGCGAAAGCCAGCAAGGCATCGAGCCGTGTGACAGCAGAAGGCGTGGTCAGTGCGTTTATCGCGATGGATAACAAAACCGGTGCCGTGGTTGAAGTGAACTGTGAGACAGACTTTGTTGCCAAGAATGATGACTTCGTGGCATTCGCTAAGAACGTTGCGGAAACCGTAGCTAAAAATAATCCAATCGATATTGCTGCATTATCTGAGATGAGTCTTGCGAATGGCGCAGCTAGCGTGGAAGAAACACGCAAAGCATTGTTGATGAAGTTGGGTGAGAACATAACTATTCGACGTTTTGAGCGTTATGCAACCACGACTGGTAAATTAACCAGCTATTTGCACGGCAGCAAAATCGGCGTGATGTTGGATTTTACGGGTGGTGATGAAGCAATGGGTCGTGATATTGCGATGCATATTGCTGCAAGCAAGCCGAAGTCGGTTGATGCATCCGGTGTGTTGGCTGAGGACATCGAAACGGAACGCCGTATCGCAATTGAAAAAGCGCGTGAAGCAGGCAAGCCAGCTGAGATGTTGGAAAAGATTGCCGAAGGCACGGTGCAAAAATTCCTCAAAGAAGTAACGCTGATGGGGCAGATTTTTGTTAAAGCTGAAGATGGTAAGCAAACTATTGAGCAGTTTTTGAAAAGCAAAAGCGCATCAGTCACTGCTTTCCAAATGTTTGTCGTAGGCGAAGGTATCGAGAAAAAAGTCGAAGATTACGCAGCGGAAGTTGCTAAGACTGTTGCCGCGTTACAAGGATAATTGCCATGAGCGCACCCGCCTATAAACGTATTCTTCTCAAACTAAGCGGCGAAGCCCTGATGGGCGACGACAGCTACGGTATCAATCGTGTCGTGATTGAACGTATTGTCGCGGAGATTGCAGAAGTGGTCGGGTTGGGTGTGCAAGTGGCAATCGTGATTGGCGGCGGCAATATTTTCCGTGGTGTCGCGCCAGCGGCAGCAGGGATGGATAGAGCAACTGCCGATTACATGGGCATGTTGGCGACGGTGATGAATTCGATGGCGTTGCAAGATGCGATGACGCGCGCGGGTTTGGATTGTCGCGTACAGTCTGCACTGAACCTAGAGCAAGTCGCCGAGCCATTTATTCGTGGCAAAGCCTTACGTTATCTTGAAGACGGCAAGGTGGTGATTTTTGCGGCGGGTATTGGCAGCCCATTTTTCACGACGGACACTGCTGCTGCGTTGCGGGGCGTTGAGATGTGTGCCGAGGTGGTGATCAAAGCCACCAAGGTGGATGGAATTTATACCGCAGATCCCAAGAAGGATCCGAATGCGATTCGTTATCAAAGTCTGAGTTTTGATGAGGCGATCAGCAAGAATTTGCAGGTGATGGATGCGACGGCACTGACCTTGTGTCGTGATCAGAAATTGCCAATTATTGTGTTTAGTATTTTCAAGCTGGGTGCATTGAAACGTGTGGTAATGGGCGAGGGTGAAGGTACTTTAGTCCGTGTCAGTTGATTAAATTCCTCTAAAATTCCAACTTTCGTCGCTATGCTGTGTTGCTCACAAAAAATTACTTCTTACATATTAAAATATCCCCAGCCACTTCGCCTGAGGACAAGTGCGGCGGCGCAATTTTTTGTTCGCGCCTTGCCTAACTTAGAAATTTGAAATTTTAGAGGAATTTTGGAAATTAGCCATGATTACTGAAATCAAAAAAACAACCGAACAAAAAATGACCAAGTCGCTGGAATCACTAAAAGCTGACTTGGGTAAAGTCCGCACAGGTCGTGCGCATACTGGTTTGTTAGATCATGTGATGGTGGACTATTACGGCAGTCCAACTTTGATTACTCAAGTCGCTAACGTGACCTTGATTGATGCACGTACCATCGGCGTTCAGCCTTGGGAAAAAAATATGGTTGGGCCCGTGGAGCGTGCAATTCGGGATGGTGATTTAGGATTGAATCCCGCTACGAATGGCGACATGATCCGTGTGCCAATGCCAATGTTGACGGAAGAGCGTCGCCGCGATTTGATCAAGGTGATTAAATCAGAAGGTGAAGATGCCAAGGTGGCGGTGCGCAACATACGCCGCGATGCGAATCACACCCTGAAAGAAGCGCTTAAGAATAAAGAGATCGCTGAAGATGAAGAGCGTCGTACTCAAGACGACATTCAAAAATTGACTGATCGCTTTGTGATTGAAATCGATAAGGCACTCGCAGCAAAAGAAGTTGACCTGATGGCTGTTTGATTTCATAAAAACTTTGGAATGATCGCTCGTTTCCTACCTGGCTCCACTACTACCATTCCTGACGTTGCAGCGGTTCCGCGCCATATCGCCATCATTATGGACGGCAATGGGCGTTGGGCAAAAAAGCGTTTTATGCCGCGTGTGATGGGGCATAAGCAAGGCGTGGAGTCTTTGCGTAAAGTAGTCAAGGCTTGCCGTGATTTCGGTGTGGACTATCTGACCGTATTCGCCTTCAGTAGTGAAAATTGGCGGCGACCCAAAGATGAAGTGACTTTCCTCATGGCTTTGTTCTTGAAAGCCTTGGAGCGTGAAGTCTGCAAGATGCATGAGAATAATATCCGCCTAAAAATTATCGGTGACCGCAGCCGTTTTGCTGAAGAGCTTAAACAATCCATGATCGATGCAGAAGCGCTGACTGCGAGTAATTCCGGATTGACTTTGACCATTGCAGCCAATTACGGCGGGCGCTGGGATGTGATCAATGCAGTTCAGTCGATGTTGAAAGCGCATCCGCAATTGGCGCAAAATTTTACCGAAGCCGACTTGCAACCTTATCTATCGTTGGGTGATGCGCCCGAGCCAGATCTGTTTATTCGCACAGGCGGCGAGCAGCGCGTCAGTAACTTTATGTTGTGGCAATTGGCCTATACCGAGCTATATTTCACCGACACCTTATGGCCTGCGTTTGGTCGCAAGGAATTTGAAAAAGCACTTGATTCATACAAGAATCGTGAGCGGCGTTTTGGCCAAACGGGCGAGCAGGTGCAGAGAAATCAAAATGCTTAAGTCGCGCGTAATCACAGCGTTAGTAATGCTGATACTCTTTCTGGCTGCCCTGTTTGGCTTGCCTGATTCGGGCTGGGTGACGCTGATTATTTTGATGGTTTTGCAGGCAAGCTTGGAATGGGCAAAGCTTGCCAAGCTTGCCGGACGCGTTGCCACATTCTACTGGGTGATGACTTTGCTCATTATGCTCGCCTTGGTTTGGCTTGATGCCTCAAATTTGGCACTAAAGCACCCTGTCCACTATTTTATTTACGGCATTGCCGCATTGCTTTGGATCATAATCGTACCGACTTGGATGATCGCTGGTTGGAAGGTTGAGGAACGCCTGTTGATGGCATTGGTTGGCTGGGCGGTGATTATTCCAACTGGCTTAGCGATGATGGACCTGCGTCAGATTAGCCCATGGTTACTGCTTTTCATCATGTGTCTGGTTTGGGTCGCGGATAGCGCGGCGTATTTCGCGGGACGAAGATTCGGTAAAAATAAACTTGCCCCCAGTATTAGTCCCGGTAAGACTTGGGAAGGCGTGGCGGGCGCAATGTTGGGTGTGTCAGTGTATGTGGTTTTAGTGTGGAGCTTTAGCCAAGGTCTTGCACAATATGCAATGTTGCCTGTCCTGTTGCTGGCAGCTTGGTGGTGGGTAGGGTTGGCGGTGATTGGTGACTTGTTTGAGTCGGCAATCAAGCGTCAAGCGGGCGTAAAAGATAGCGGCGCATTGCTGCCTGGACATGGCGGTTTGCTGGATCGCATCGATGCGCTGACTTCAACTTTGCCGCTAGCCGCACTGGTGATAGCGATGCAAAATCTTGCCTAAGCATTTATGCAAGGCCTGACGATATTAGGTTCTACCGGTAGTATCGGCACTAGCACGTTGGATGTGGTAGCGCGTCATCCTGATAAATTTCAAATCATCGCGTTAACGGCGAATCGCCAAGTCGATTTGCTGTTTCAGCAATGTCTGCAATTCAAACCTTTGTATGCCGTGTTGTTGGATGACGCTGCGGTGACGCAGTTGCGTTCGCTGGTGAAGGATGCGGGTTTGAAAACCGAAGTGCTGCATGGCGTGGATGCGTTAGAGCAAGTTTGCGTGTTGCCTGAAGTAACTGCTGTGATGGCGGCAATTGTGGGTGCAGCAGGTTTACGACCCACTTTAGCCGCAGCAAAAGCGGGCAAAAAAATTCTGCTGGCCAATAAAGAAACGTTGGTGTTGGCGGGCAATGTGTTTATGGATGCGGTGCGTGCCAGTGGTTCGGCATTGTTACCTATCGATAGCGAGCACAACGCGATTTTTCAAGCGTTGCCAAAAGCCTATAACGGCGACATGAGCGGCAATGGCGTGAGGCGGATTTTACTCACGGCATCAGGTGGACCCTTCCGCGATACACCCCTATCAGAATTGCAAAACGTTACGCCAGATCAAGCCTGCGCACATCCCAATTGGGTGATGGGGCGCAAGATTTCCGTTGACTCGGCAAGCATGATGAATAAAGGCTTGGAGGTCATCGAGGCGCATTGGTTGTTCAATGCCAGCGCGGATGATATTCAAGTGGTGATTCATCCACAAAGCGTGATTCATTCGCTGGTGGAATATGTCGATGGTTCGGTCATCGCGCAACTTGGCAACCCCGATATGCGCACGCCGATTGCCTATGGTTTGGCATATCCAGAGCGTATTGATTCAGGTGTTGCGTCACTAGATTTATTCAAAGTGGCAACAATGAATTTTGTCGCCTCAGACTTTGAACGTTTCCCCTGTTTGGCGTTGGCATACGATGCCTTGCGTACGGCAGGGACTGCGCCAGCGGTATTGAACGCTGCGAACGAAATTGCCGTCGAAGCGTTTCTCAATCAACGGATTTCTTTTCTGAGCATTCCTCGTGTGATTGAAGAGGTATTGAATATTTTACCTGTCTGTGAAGTGTTGGGCTTGGATGATGTTCTAGCGGCAGATGCTCAAGCGCGACGAGCCGCAAGCCAATACATACAAGGGTTGCAGTAATGATGACAATTTTAGCTTTTGTCACTGCAATCGCGTTGTTGGTGACCTTCCACGAGTTTGGTCACTATTGGGTGGCGCGTCGCTGTGGTGTGAAAGTGTTGCGCTTTTCATTAGGCTTTGGAAAAGTCATTTACAGCAAACGTTTCGTGAACAGTTACACCGAATGGGTCATCTCCGCGATTCCGCTCGGCGGTTATGTGAAAATGTTGGACGAACGTGAGGGA
>JABFRF010000047.1 GCA_013141315.1 Gallionella sp.
GCGTTGTACGTGGCGGATGATTTGGATTTGGTCGAGGTGGCGTTTCAAATGTCCGAAGACAATGCGACACAAGTTCAACAATGGATGGCGGCAGGCAAGTTTGGCAAAGTGTCTGATGAGCAGGCCGCAGCTTGGTATGCGGCGGATGCGTTGTTGTGGGCAGTGGTGGTTAGCCCTTGGGTGTTGGTGCAGCAGCGCTATTGATTGGATCAATAATTTAGATTCGAAGTCTGCCGTATTGATATGACCACCAGCCATTTGACCCAGACCGTCAGCGGACACAATTTTGGTGTTGTACCGCTTCGCGGTAACCCTTCAAATAGCCGGATTCCCGCTTTCACGGGAATGACGAATTACACAATTTGATGGATGCTTCAAAAAACTAATTCCCCAAAGGTGCGCGTATGTGATCCCAGCATAACTGGTTTTACCGGGCATTGCTCTCCGCCGTGTTTGCTGCAATGACGGCCATCTTCGCCAAGATAGATTAGGAAGGGGTGGATTCTGATTACGCTACATTTTGCCTGGTTTCAAACGCTAGTGTTTGCGTCGTAGTATGGAGATGACATAGCCAACTAGCAGTAGACCAATAACCATCAATTGAGTTAGTAATGCCTGCGAGCTGGGAGAGACTCCCAGCATGGGAATGGAAACAAAATCTATCTTGGATACATCAACGATGCCGGCTTTTTGCAATGCGGAAATTCCTTGCCCGGAAAAGATGATCGCTAGCATAGCCAATAAAATTGAGGTGCTGGTGAACAACGTCTTACCCGACAATAAAAGTCCAAAACGAAATAAGATGATGCCCATCAGCAAAAGCAAAACGCCTGATGTAAGCATGCCGCTCCATATTACCGCGTTAGTACTGGTGGAGGTTTGCACCCACAGCGCTTCGTAGAACAACGCCGCCTCAAACGCAGCGCGATAAACCACACAAAAAGAAAGTAGCGCCAGCACCCACAAAACCCTTTTCCTTAATTGGGTGTCGGAGAGTTCATTATTAAATGATTGCCAGGTTTGCCAGTGGGTTCTGTTATATAGCCAGAGGCCGATATACACCAGCATCGATGCCGCAATAAGTGCGGTTACGCCCGACGTGATTTCACGTATGACTCCGGATAGCTCGGTCATCCATGTGGCGATTATCCAAGTCAAGCCCCCCAATAATGATGCGCTGCCCCATCCCGCATATATATAAAACCGATCTCTGCGCTGTCCGATTCTCACTACAAAAGCCATCAGACTTGCCAACACCAAGATGCCGCCCAGACTCTCTTTAAATAAGATGGAAATGGCGCTCAGAAAGATTTTGGCAACGGACAGATTGCCATGCCTTAGATTTTCATCGGCTTGCCTCAGCAGCGTTTTAGCCAGATCGATTTTCTTGGCCACGGTGTCGGCAGGAGCGTTACTACCGATCAATTGCCGGATGTTCATCATTTCAATTTCAATATTACGCCGCAGTGGTTTATCGATAGCATCCAGGCTGATCTCCATAGGTTGAAACCCATCCAAATACGCCTCGATCGCCAGTTGATGGGCAGATGCCTGATCACCTTCACGATAACGCTTCATTGCAAGATCAAGTTGTTCAGAAGCTGCGATCAAGGTAGCGTGGGGTACAGTCAACAACGCTTTAGGTTCGGACCTCAGGTATCGATATACCAATTTAGTTTCCTCACCGTAGCGCGAGCTGATCTCATTTCCTGTGAGGGTTGTTAACGCGATTAGGTCCGGGGTTGGGCCGCGATAACTTCGACTTTCCCAAAGTTTCCGCCCCCGTTCGATCTGCTCTAAAGGTATACGAAAGTTGGATACCAGAAATGCCAGCCCCCATCTATCCTCATCTGACAAGTGTGAGAATCCCGTCATGGCGGTGCGGCTAACGCCAAGCGAAATGCTGTTGTAGAGTCCATAAACGCTACGCTGACTCATTCTGACATCATTGAAGAAATCAGCCGGCTTTGGATTTAAATCTTTACTGCGCGGCCCATCCCCATGACCACTTGGGCCGTGGCAGGGTACACATAGTTGTTGATAGAGCGCCAACGCTGGCAGTAATTCCGGAAAGCGGCGCGGCGATACTGGAACCTGATAGGTTTCGATCAAGTCTTTGCGTAACTTTTGGGCCAAGCCAGTTACATAATCAGCTGGTGATCTCTCTTTAACATTTTTGGCGATTTTTTCTGCATCTAAGATCAACCCGGCTTGATTGGGATGCTCAGGTAGCTTCTTCATTAACGCCGCGGCGTGCTCGGCGAATTCAAGTTGCTCCCCATACTCACGTTCATTGAGGACTTTGCCGTAGAGAACAGAGCCGCCGTAATCCACACTGACGTAATCCAGCATGTGCAAAATCGATTGCGCATCACTATCCGAAGCTTCGTCTGCGTAGGCGGGAGGGGTCGGCAAAATCATCAGCACGATGGCTGTATATATTATGCGGGCCGGACGAAATAGCATGGGTACAACTCCTTACGTAAAGTGGCACTAAAGTGCGGCTTCACTGGTGACATACGACATAGTATTGGATAGTCGGTACGAAGTCGATATTGACCACCAAGGTCAATGCTGGGACACTACTCCTCTCAGAACTAATGACAGCGAGTCAACTAACATGATGCGATATTTTCTGTGTTTGATTTTGACATTTTTTGCGGCAAGTGCCGGAGCAGAAATAAGTGGTTATGTACAACCCCTGCCCAACCATCAGTTGCACGTCGAGCTCTACCCCGAGCAGCATTCATTGAAGGTCGACGACTATATTTCCCTGCCCCGTGGCACGCCACGCACCATCGTTTTTTCACTGCACGCTGATCTAAATCCCACGTCTATCGATGCTGAAATCAAGCCCTTGGGAAATGCCCGGGAGTCTTGGATGAGGAAATATAGCGTTACTGCTCGGCCAGGACATGACAGTTTCAGTATCTCCTACGCAGGGAAGATATTTCACCCTTTGCAGCAAGAGCAACGTGAAGCACGCAGCTTTGAAAGTACCATCGGCATCATTGCCGAAGACGGCGTGATGCTGAATGGCGATAGCGGTTGGTATCCTCACCTTGAGTTGGAAAGCAGCAACGGCTTGTTTAACTTCACAGTTAAAATTGCCACGCCGAGGAACTGGCGAGCGATCAGTCAGGGTGCCCGCAGTACGGCTAAGGATGGCGATGTGGTTTGGAAGGAGCGCACGCCACAAAAAGAGATTCATTTAATTGCCGGATATTTCAAAGAATATGTTTTCAGTGCCAACGGTATTCTCACCCTAGTCTATCTGCGCAATGAAGATATGAAGTTGGCGCAGCGTTATCTTGAGGCAGCAGTACGTTATATCGATATGTATCAAAAGCTCATCGCGCCCTATCCCTACGCCAAGTTTGCGCTGGTAGAGAATTTCTGGGAGACGGGTTATGGCATGCCTTCATTTACTTTATTGGGCAGCCAGGTGATTCGATTGCCGTTCATTATCGACTCATCCTATCCGCATGAAATTTTGCACAACTGGTGGGGTAACAGTACCTATGTCGATTACGCAAAAGGCAATTGGTCGGAGGGCTTGACTGCTTATATGGCCGATCATTTACTCAAGGAACAAAAAGGCTTTGGCGCGGAATATCGGCGCTCGACTTTACAAAAATATGCAGATTTCGTTACGGCGGGACGTGACTTCCCGCTGACCAAATTTACTTCTCGTAACAGCGCATCGAGCGAAGCGGTTGGATACGGCAAATCCATGATGATGTTCCATATGCTACGCAGGCGCATAGAGGACGACCGGTTTAAGCTCGCGCTGCAAAATTTTTATAAGCAGTTTCAATTTAAACAGGCAAGCTTTGCCGATCTGGAGTCTTCCTTTTCTCAAGCCGCAAATAAAGACCTAAATCCTTTTTTTAACCAATGGACGGAACGAACTGGCGCCCCCCAGTTGCGTTTGGTATCAGCGCAAGAGGAGGATGACGGAGACGGCTTCGAGCTGCTGGTCAAGATCGAACAGACCCAGCCTGAACCGGCTTATTTGCTAGATGTCCCCATTGTTGTGACGATGGCAGGTGATTCAAACGTTTATTCCACAGTGATCAATATGACTGAGAGGCAAGCAGAAAAGCATATCCCGCTGAAGTCCAGACCGTTGCGTGTCGATATTGATCCGGAGTTCGACATTTTCCGCCGCTTGGATAGTCAAGAAATGCCCGCAGCTTTCTCCCAAGTGCTGGGTGCAGAAGACATTCTGATCGTCTTGCCGCGCAACGCCTCAGATGAACTGAAAGAACAATACAACCGCATTGCGCAGGAATGGCAGCAACAACCCACTCACACTGCTCAGATCAAATGGGATGACGAGATCGACCAGTTGCCGAAAAAAACTGCAATATGGTTATTCGGCTGGGAAAATAAATTCCGGGACGAGTTTCAACATTCCCTCGATTCTACTGCTGTGCAATTCACCGATACGAACATTCTGCTTGGCGGCGAAAAATTATCGAAAGCGGCAGATGCCTTTACGATAGCGACTCAAATTGACAAAGCACCTGTTGCTTGGTTAGCAGCGATGGATGCCAGAATGCTACCGATGCTTGCGAGGAAACTGCCCCATTATGCCAAGTACAGTTATATCGCGTTCAATGGCATGGAGATAGTGGAAGAAGCACCTGTTCCAGAAAAGCCCAAACGCTCATGGCTGGAATTTCCCGGGCCTGCCGAAATCCCTAAAGTTGCTAAAGCTGTAAGCTATATAGCGGATATCAACAATGTCGCCAAAGGCGTATGGCCGGTGACGAACTCACCGATGGTGATGGCAGTGCGTCAAAAAGATGGTAAAACCAAAAATGTTCCACAAGGTAATTTGGCAAAACGCAATGCATTGGTACGCTAACTTTTGCCACTTAATTTAGCTGGACGACAAACCGCAATTCTTTGTCCATCGTTTTGAGACTGTCGCGTCTTACCGTCACTTGTACGTGGTCACTGGGTTGCTTGTCGAACATGACCGTTTTTAATTCCGCGAGGTTGGTCACGGGTTCGCCATCCAGAGAAATGATGTGATCGCCGAGCTCTAAGCCTGCCATTTTTGCAGGGCTGCTGGGTGCGAAATAACTGACGTACATGCTGGCAATATCATCCACCAGTGTTATGCCTAACTTTCCTGTACGGGGGAGCTCTTTCGATTCCTTGGACGATTCTGTCGTCAACGCGTAATCGGCAATGTTGGCAAACTGACCAAAGTCAGCACCATTCACCGTTACGATACTTTGACTTGCCCCAAGGCGACGATTAACACGCTCAGGGATGCCATCACCATATAGTACGTGTACCAAGCCAGCCAGCACGACCATACGCGATTGTGGGCGTTCATTCAAAAAGCGTACTGCGGCATCCGCCATCCCTTCATCCCACAACAACACGCCATCCACAAAATAATCAAAACTTGCAGCGGGCGGATGTGAATCAAAAATGGATTTTAATCGCTGCATGTAATTTGCATTGGCAGGTTTAATCTCGGTGGGTGTTTGCGCCAACTCTTGCGGCGAGAGTGCTTTCATGCCGCCTTTGAATACTTTGTTGTGTAGCTCTTCAGGTACATTCAATGCCAAAATCGGAATATGATTTTCACGGGCGAACTGGAAAATAGGGCGCAACATGCGGTAATCGATTTTCCAGCGCTTGTAATATTCGGTTTTCTTTAGCATCTCCTTTTCATCAATCCGTCCCGCGACGTAATCGTCTAGGAATGGTTGAAAAGGTTGCTGGAAGTATTCAACCCCGATAGCAAAATCGGGATAGCGCGCATACATACTTTTGATAATGCGCAGTTGATTTTCATGATGTTCAACACTATCGTGAACCTCGCCAATAAACAGCACGCGCTTATCCACCATCTGGTCAACCAATGCCGTGCGCGCAAGTTGCTGGCTAGGGTCGATGGTCTTAGGCATTACACCAGAAGACGATGTAGGTACGGGAAGTCTAAAGCCGCTATTGTTGTTCTCAAGCAAGCCGCAGCCTGTGCAGCAAGCTGCGAGCGCAAGCATCGCGAAATACTTTTTAACCATCGTGGTTTAACCCTATTAACTTTGCTGACGGTTAACTTTTTGGGGGCACGTAACCATCTGGCATCGCGACACCTTCGCCAAAAAAGTATTTTTCCATTTGCGTGGCGAGATATTTGCGCGACTGTATATCGGCGAGGTTGAGGCGATTCTCATTGACCAGCATAGTTTGAAATTTGAGCCAATCTTGCCAAGCTTGTTTTGAAACGTTTTCCAGAATTCGCTGACCGAGTGCGCCAGGATAAGGCAAACGATCCAAGCCTTCTGCTTCGCGTCCCAGTTTGACGCATTGAACCATTCTAGTCATGTTACTAATCTCCAAATAATAAATTTTACGTCGCAATTATGACACCGAAAATAAATTTTCGTGCGCCATTGGGCTGTAAGTCAATAAATACGAGGATGCGACAATATGTCACATGTTCAAGAGATATTTTTTAGTGTAGATTTTTGACTGCAGTGACTTTCTTGGTTTTTTTGGGGAGGGCTGTCTGACAGATTAACTTATGGAGAGGATGTGCTATGAAAAGGTTCGACGAACATAATTTTGTAAAACTGGGGATTGCCATGACAGCTGTGGCTGCCTTGGTTGCAGGATGTGGTGGTGGCGATAGCAGCCCTGCTGCTGCACCCGTTACTTCCGTTTCAGGAACGGTTGCCGATGGGTATGTTGGTGGCGCGACGG
>JABFRF010000043.1 GCA_013141315.1 Gallionella sp.
AGCCCATCCTGATGGCGTAGGAAAATTTGCGTACAGCCCAACTTCTTTTGATTGTCCTGCAAGGCACGATAAACCGCCGTATTTTTTTCGACCATCGTGACCCGTTCTGCACCGCGTGAAGCAGCCTCAAAACCCAGTGCACCGCTTCCTGCGAATAAATCCAGGCAGCTCCGCCCATACAGTGTTTGTCCCAACCAATTGAACAACGTTTCACGCACCCGATCTGGCGTGGGGCGCAATCCTTCTGCATCGGGAAAACTAATCACTCGGCTGCGCAATTCGCCGCCGCCTATGCGTACCTTATTTATTTTCTTTTCCTTCAGGTGCGCCTACGATGATTGTCGCCATTGCATTGGGATTGATATGCCGAGCAAATGCCGCTTTAACCTGCGCAACACTGACCTGCTCAACCTTGCGCGTAAAGTCGTCCAAGTAAGTTAACGGCATATCGTAAAAACCTATCGTGCTCAGGTAGCCGATAATTTTGCTGTTACTGTCGATACGCAGCGGAAATCCACCGATGATGTTTTGTTTAGCGGCCAGCAACTCTTTTTCAGTCGGTCCTTTCGCAATGAATTCTGCCAAGATATTGCGCACTAATTGCAACGCCTCATCGGCTTGTTCCTTTTTGGTTTGCAAGCCAATCTCAAACGCGCCGGGTTGCTTCAGCGGAATGAAGTAACTATATACGCTATACGCCAGTCCTTTTTTCTCGCGCACCTCGTTCATCAAACGCGACGTAAATCCACCGCCACCGAGAATATGGTTCCCCACATACAGCGCGAAGTAATCAGGGTCGCTGCGAGCCATACCTGGTGCGCCAATCACGATATGACTTTGCGTAGCAGGATGCGCGATACGTTGTTCACTTGCAGCAATCTTTAGTTCTTCGTTGTGCAAAGTCACGGTCGTTTTATCAGCGGATAACTTCTCTGTGAGTTGTTGTGCAATGGCTTCTGCCTGCACACGCGTCACGTCACCCATAATAGCGACCACGGCAGTATGGGCGGTGTAATGCAGATGATAAAAATCTTTCAAATCCTGCACTGTAATTTTTTCCACACTCGCGACATCACCTGAAACGGGCAAGGCATAAGGATGCGTGCCGTACACCGCTTTTTGAAATGCCTTATCGGCAATGCTTTCCGGCTTGGTCTCCGCTTCTTTCAAGCCTGCAATCAAGCGGGCTTTTTCACGGATCAAAATTGCTTCCGGAAAGGTGGGTTGCTGCAACACGCGTGACATCACGTCTAACGCTTTGTCGCGTTCAGTCGCGTTGCTCAAGGTGCGCAACGACACGCTGGCTTTATCCTGATCAACGCTGCTACCCAATACCGCGCCGATGTCCGCCATGCTGCGTGAAATTTCATCTTCACTCAGCCCGGCTGCACCCGCATCTAACAGCTGCTGCGTCATGCTTGCCACTCCTGCGCTATCGGTAGAATCAAAGCTGCTGCCTGCTGGGAAACTCACCGACACATCCAGCATCGGAATGTTGTGATCTTCTACAAACAACACTTTTGCACCGCTGACACTTTGCCAATGCTGGATGGTGGGCGTGGCGTGAGCGGTTGTTGATGAAAGAAAAAATATCGCAGCCATCAACTGACCAAAACGCTTTAGAAGCGTAGCGAGCAAATCAATATGCGCGAAGCCGCGCAGCGAAAGACAAGACATATCATTTAGATAGGCGAGGAGTGAGCGAGCACGCGACAAAGCAGATTGATTGCAAAGTAGCTTGTTAAGTGTTTTAGTGACCATGTGAACCTCCTGCTGACTGATGCTTAGGCTTGCCTGAAAGCGGCTGTGGATCAAGCGTTGCAACGGTTAAATTATCGTCCTGCAAAAATTCTTGCGCCACTTGCTGCACTTGCTCTGCTGTGACGGCTTGCAGTTTTTTCAACATCACTGCGGTTGCACCATAGCCCAAACCGATGCTTTCCATTTGCCCAATTTGCATCGCTTGGTAAAACAGCGAATCAAGTTTGTACACTTCGCTTGCCATTACTTGCGCTCGGATACGCTGCAACTCTTCCTCACTCACACCATCTTTAATCAGCAATGCAATTTCTGCGCGCAATGCCGTTTCAACATCACTCACAGTTTTGCCTGTGCTGGGCGTTGCTTCTAAGGTAAACAAACTTGGTCCGCGCGCAGTCGAGTCATAGCCAGCACCCGCACTACTGGCGATTTGTTGTTCACGCACCAGATGTTTATTGAGACGCGCAGATTGATTGCCATCCAGCACCCCAGCCAAAATCTCCAGTGCATAAGGCTTCCAGTCCTGCGACAAATTTTGTACGGTTGGTGTGTGATAACTCATCACCAGTTGCGGCAACTCGGCAGGAGCTTTCACCACCAAACGTTTTATTCCCAATTGGGCTGGCTCGGTAAAATGTCTGCGTGGCGGCTGTATCGATTTTGGAATCGGACCGTAATATTTTTTCGCCAATGCAAAAACTTCTTCCGCATTAACATCGCCCGCAATCACCAACGTAGCGTTGTTCGGTGCATACCAACGCTTATACCAATCGCGCGCATCGTTGACGGTGAGCTCTTCCAAATCACTCATCCAACCAATCACCGGATGTTGATAAGGATGCTGCTGATAAATCGCCGTATTCATCACCTCATTCATCAGCGACTGTGGCTCATCATCGGTACGCATGCGCCGCTCTTCCATCACCACCTTCACCTCTTTGCCGAACTCTTCTGCGGTGAGATTAAGGTTATGCATGCGATCCGATTCCAGCTTCATCGCCAGGGGCAATTGCGATTTGTGTAACTGCTGAAAATATGCCGTGTAGTCCGTACTAGTAAACGCATTTTCGCGACCTCCCGCTGCGGCAATGCGCTTGGAGAATTCACCCATCGGCACAGCTTTCGTGCCTTTGAACATCATGTGTTCCAGCACGTGCGCGATACCCGTCTTGCCGGTGCGCTCATCCATACTGCCCGCCTTGTACCAAATCTGCTGCACGATCACTGGCGCACGATGATCTTCCTTCACCACCACTTTTAATCCATTCGCCAACGTACGCTCGAATATTTCCGCTTGAGCCGAAGTCAGCGACCAAGCTAACAGTAACGCGATGTAAAATAGACGTGTCTTCATATTTTCTAGCCCTAAAGGTTTAATCAGCATAAAATGCCGCGCGCATTATCCGACATTTTCTCGCTATCCGACTACGCTCATTTACATTCACTTACATGTTCAGCTTCCTAAAAAAATCTCACACTAAACCGACTGAAGAGCCAAAAAATAGCTCTTGGCTTGCGCGTCTTAAAACTGGCTTGGCGCGCACGGGCAACCAACTCACCAGCCTGTTTAGCAGTGGCGGCAAGATAGATGATGAGTTGTATGAAGAACTAGAAACCATCCTCATCACCAGCGATGTCGGTATGGACGCAACGCGCGCGCTATTGGCTGATTTGCGCCATCACGTGAAAGAACACCGCTTGAGCGAAGCTGCCGAGATGAAAGCCGCCCTCGCGCATTGTTTGCTCAAGCTGCTCGCACCTTTGGCGCAACCGCTGCAAGCCTCATCACATAAGCCTTTCGTGATTATGATGGTGGGGGTAAATGGTGCGGGAAAAACCACTTCAATCGGCAAGCTCGCCAAGTATTTGCAAGGACAAGGATTATCGGTGCTGCTTGCGGCAGGCGACACCTTCCGCGCCGCTGCTCGCGAACAACTCATCACCTGGGGTGAGCGCAACAACGTGACCGTCATCGCACAACAAAGTGGCGATGCCGCTGCGGTAATCTACGATGCGATACAAGCCGCGCAAGCGCGCAAGATCGATGTGGTGCTGGCGGATACTGCCGGGCGGCTGACTACCCAAGCGCATCTCATGGAAGAAATTAAAAAGGTGAAGCGTGTCATTACTAAGGTCATGCCGGAAACATCCACCTCACCCGCAGCACCGCATGAAGTGTTGTTGGTATTGGATGCCAACACAGGGCAGAATGCACTCAGCCAAGTGAAAGCTTTTGATGAGGCACTTGGGGTGACGGGATTGATACTCACCAAACTGGACGGCACGGCTAAAGGTGGCGTGATTGCTGCCATTGCGAAGGCTCATCCAATACCCGTGCGCTTCATCGGCGTGGGTGAAGGGCTGGATGATTTACGCCCATTTGTTGCGGAAGACTTTGTTGCTGCACTTTTAGGCTTGGATGAATGATTTCTTTCAAACACGTTCACAAACGCTATCCGGGTGGCTATGAAGCGTTAAAAAATGTTTCCTTCGATGTCGCTGAAGGCGAGATGGTGTTTCTTACTGGACACTCTGGTGCGGGCAAAAGCACCTTGTTCAAACTCATCGCCGCCATCGAACGCCCCACCAATGGCAACGTGTTAGTCAATAAACAAAACCTCAACGCACTCAAACCCCGCGCGCTGCCTTTTTTACGCCGCAACCTCGGCATCATTTTTCAAGATCACAAACTATTGTTTGATCGCAATGTATTTGACAATGTGATGCTGCCTTTACAGATTGGCGGCTTCGATTATCGTGAAATTCATAAACGCGTGCGCGCTGCACTTGATAAAGTGGGCTTGCTGAGTCGTGAGAAATCCAACCCCATCGCGCTCTCAGGGGGCGAACAGCAACGTTTATGCATTGCCCGCGCTATTGTCAATCGTCCGTCCATCCTGCTTGCCGATGAACCTACCGGAAATCTTGACGCAGAATATACCCACGAGATCATGGCCATTTTTAAATCGTTTCATCAGGTCGGTGTCACGTTGCTAATTTCCACACATGATGAAGCGGTGCTACAAAATTCTGATGTACGCGTACTTGCGCTCAAGCACGGGGAATTGCAAGCGTGAGGTATTTTTTCGCACAAAATATCGGCGTATTGAGGCGTATGTTTGCTTCGCCGCTAGCTGGATTTTTTAATATCCTCGTCATCGGCATCACACTCAGTTTGCCAGTGGGCATGTACGTGCTGCTGCAAAACGCACAAGGCTTAGTTGCGCAATTATCCAGCACGCCGCAGATCAGTTTATATTTGCAAATGGATGCGAGTGAAGATGATGTCGCTAAGCTGCGTACTCAGCTTGAGCAACATCGGGATGTTGCCAGTAACGAATTTGTGCCGCGCTTAAAGGCATTGGAACAACTCAAACAAAGCAGCGGGCTGAGTGATGTGATTAGCGGTTTAGAAAAAAACCCTTTGCCCGATGCATTCATCATTCATCCCAAACTAAGTGAAGCGCAAACACTCGAAAAATTGCGCAACGACCTAGCAAAACTACCCAAAGTAGAAATCGCCCAGCTCGATGCTGCTTGGGCTTACAAGCTCGAAGCCTTGCTAAAGTTTGGACGGATGATAGTCATCATTCTAACCAGCTTGCTTAGCCTCGCACTCATCGCGATTACCTTCAATACCATCCGCCTGCAAATTCTCACTCAGCACGACGAGATTGAAGTCGCCAAACTGATAGGCGCAACCAACAGCTTCATTCGTCGCCCCTTTCTGTATTTTGGCTTAACGCAAGGACTACTCGGCGGTATCACTGCTTGGCTCATCACGACCATCAGCCTAATGCTACTCAACCACCAACTCGTTACGCTCTCGCAACTCTACGCCAGCCAATTTGTTTTGCGTTCGCTTACGACAGGCGATAGCCTTACTCTGCTGATGTTCTCAATGTATCTCGGCTGGCTGGGGGCGTGGCTATCTGTGGGCAGGCATTTATCAAAGATTGATTTGCAGTGACTCTGCACTGCAATTAAGTAAAAAGAGCGAATAACGCAGTGTTATTCGCTCTGACAAAAGCCCGATAAACTTTAAATATTAACGTTGCATCGAATACATTTTCCTTAGAAAAAGATCGATAACCTCGTTCGTTAGGTCGGGCGGCATGGATGTATATGCATGTTGTTCTTGAGGCGCTAATCCGACAGCCGGATTCCAACCTGCTTCCAATATCTCATCGTCATAACCTGGTTCAATCGAAGGCTCTTCGATTTTGTCATAGTTCATATTCATTTCGATACTCATCTCACACCTCCCTCTACTTCTGACAACACGGCTATTAACGCTTGCCGAAAATTTACTGCTTCCTTGCCTAAAGGACTTAGCATATCGCATGCCAAAAAAACAGAAATTTCTCAACATCCTCACCAATATTGACTTGCAACGACATTAGTAACATTTTTTCGCGAAGGAATGCAGCAAAAAATGTCGGAAATTCGTCTTTCCGTCCTATCAATGAGAAATACCAAAGTGAAATGATAGAGTTTATTCACTACATCTCCCCCAATTTAATATCGCCAGCCCAGTAGATATAAGCACTTCCCATTTTTGGCAATGTAATCATCACCAGATAATTTTGCAGTATTTTCAGGAGGACACCACTATAAAAATTAGTCAAAAAATAGTTGTTATGTCCTATGTGGCATACAATTAACGCTCTTACTTACCTGAATTTTTCTCATGTATAAGGATTACTTCCGCCTGAATGAGATGCCGTTCTCGATTGCGCCCGATCCGCGTTTCTTATTCATGAGCGATCGGCATCGTGAAGCGATGGCGCATCTGTTATATGGTGTGCAAGGCGAAGGCGGTATCGTGCTGCTGACTGGCGAAGTGGGCACGGGCAAGACCACCATCTGCCGCAGCCTGCTTGAACAGTTACCCGAACACATCGACGTGGCGTTTATTTTGAATCCACGCATGAGCGTAGAGGAGCTGCTGCAAACTATCTGCGAAGAATTTCATATCAAAATTACCGCTACACAGCGCGGTATAAAAACCTTTGTTGATGCACTCAATGCACAATTGCTTGCAGCCCATGCTGAAGGTCACCGCGCCATTTTGATTGTGGATGAGGCGCAAAACCTCGACGCAACTGTGCTCGAACAATTGCGCTTGCTCACTAATCTCGAAACCAATACCCGCAAACTGTTGCAGATTTTCTTGATTGGACAGCCCGAATTGCAAGGCATGTTGGCGAAACCTGAAATGCGCCAAGTGGCGCAACGCGTGGTGGCACGGTATCACCTTGGCAACCTAAATCAGTCTGAAGCGAACACCTATGTCGCACATCGGTTGCGCATTGCGGGGGCATCGCCGCTGATTTTTCCTGAAGCCTTGGTCAAGCAAGTCTATCGCGCCAGCAATGGCGTGCCGCGTTTAATCAATCTGATTTGTGACCGTGCTTTACTAGGTGCTTACGTGCAAGGTCAACAACAAGTCACCTCGCCGATAATTCGTCAAGCAATCCTTGAGGTGTTTGCGGCAACGCCACGCAAGCCTCAGCGCGCTTGGTTCGTCTCGGCAGGTCTAGTCGCAGTCGCGACGGGTATCGCCATATTATTCGTCACACAAATGAATGATACTCAATCCAATAAAATTGTGCCTATAGCCACCAAGGTAGCTGCTGCTTCGGCTGTTGCACCAGCACAGGCTGCTTCAGCGCCCCTTGTCGTTACTTCACCCCTGCCCGTTAAGCCAGCAACCACGCCGCTCAAATGGCCTAGCGACGTTCCACTTATTAACAGCGACGCACTGGCATTTCAGTCATTATTCAAACTCTATGATGTAGACTTCAACGCGCCATCCATTCCAATACCTTGCCAGCAAGCCGTTGCCAAAGGCTTGCGCTGCTATGAGGGGCGCGGTGGATTGTCCGATTTATTTTTAATTGACCAGCCAGTTGTACTGAGACTCACCTCGTCTGATGGCAAAGCCTATTCAGCTACGCTCACCGCCTTAGATCACCAAGCTGCAACTTTAGTTGTGGGCGGCATCGTTCAGCACGTCTCATTAAGTGATTTGGCCAACGCTTGGCTGGGGCAGTTCGTGGTAATTTGGAATGCTCCACCCAATTTCAAAAGCGAGCTGAAGCAAGGTCAACGCAACGATACCGTGGCATGGATGCGTCATGCGATGGAGGCAGTAGATGGCATTCATGACAATGGCTCAGATGTTTTCGACGCAGCCCTTGAGAAACGTGTGCGTGCCTTCCAACTAATCGAGGGCATGCAACCCGATGGCTTGGTCGGCTCGCGTACATTGATTCGACTCAACGTGCGCAACAGCAATTTGCCTCACTTAGTCACTGACAAGAAAGGTTAAGCATGTCCTACATTCTTGATGCATTGCGCAAATCCGAACACGAGCGGCAAATCGCTGCGGGGCAAGGAGTCGGCATGCTTCATCCGATTGAGATTCAACGCGAGCGCAAGAGGTGGATACCGATAGGCATTGTCGTGGTAGTTACGATGATAACTTCCGTTTTGATTGGTTGGATGTGGTCGCACCCAGCCGCGACTGAGGTTGCCCGTACGATTGAAAAACCCGTCATCACGATTGTTTCTCAGCCTTCAGCAACCTATGCAGAAGTTCTTCCCGAACCAAAACTCGCACCTGAAGTTAAAAAACTTATCCCCGTGATAGAGCCAAAAAAAATTCGCATTCCGACCACAGCGAACATCGTGAAAGCATCACCATCGGAATCGAAAGAATTACCCCAGAAAACCACATCCGCTGTGAATACTGATCCACTAAAAGACTTGCCTGCTCTCAGCATTACGGGTTACATCCATAACTCTGTTAGCGGCAATCTAGCGATGATTAACAACCAATTGGTTCATGAAGGTGATGAGGTATCGCCTGGTTTACGACTGGTTAAAATTCTCAATGACAGTGCGATATTCAGCTACAAAGGTTTCGTCTTTAGCCGCCAATAGGCAATGATTTTATGCGGTGAGTTAGTGCACTCTCAACAATTCGTTAATCGCCCCTTCAAAAACCTCTAAAGGCTGCGCACCAACAATCTTGCGGCCTTCAACTGAATCGCCAACTGACTTGCCCAACACAAATGAAGGTGTGCCATTCACACCTAGCGAGTTGATGTAGCTCGCTTCATCGCTGATAGCCTTCAAGCGAACGTCATCTGCCATACAGGTTTTAAAGTTTTCTGCATTGAGCGAAATATCTTTTGCATAGCCAGTCAGTGCTTCAACTTCCAACCTATTTTGATTTCTAAATAATAGGTCTTTCATCTCCCAAAATTTACCTTGCTCGCCTGCACAAGCTGAAGCTTGCGCGGCCTTAAGTGCATGAGTATGCATCGGCAACGGCATATTACGGCTGATAAATTTTAGTTTGCCGGTTTCGATATAATTCTTTTTTAAAGTTTGAAATGTCGTCTCGTAAAAACGCTTGCAGAATGGGCATTCGTAATCGGTAAACTCTACCAAGGTTAATGGTGCGTCGCTTTTACCCAACACATAAATCCCGCCACCTTTAATGGTTAAATTCTCTGGTCTTTCTTGCGCGGTTGGCGCGGCAGGCACTGCCTGTTGTGGTTTGGCAAGCAACGCCTTAATTTCACGCAACTCCTTCAGTATTGCATCGCCCTGATTTTTGGTCAGTGATTCGGCGCGAGTCAGACTGCTTAATGTTAAAGCACAAATACTCATCGCTACAGCCAACCCAATTTTCATACTATGATTTTTGCAATGCATCATGTTCAATCTTCCCAGTAAATATCAATTTTCAACGAAATGAAATCAAAAATACGGCTAAGCGTTAAGCAAAACAAAACTCACTCGCTCATAATCACCACCCTCCTCCAATAAGCCTGTGAGTTTGATATTGCGGTTTTTTTCCCCCAACATCAACTCATACACCGCACCCAGCAAAAAATTTCCTGATGCCATCAGCATGGTGGCATTGGCATAAGAATTATTACTATCGGGCAATAAAATTACCCGCAGTGCTTTTCTAATGGTCATTTCTACTCCCACTTCCCACTCTAGCCCCTTATCTGCATTAAGGTTTTGCGCACGCAACAATACTGCCAATGGCTTTTTAGCTAGAATCTCAATACCAAATTGCATAAAATCATCGGAGCCAATCTTCAGCCGCCTTATCATACCCACCCACCATATTGGGCTGCCTTCAAGTTTGATGGCGCAAAGATCACCAATTTTCACCCAAGCACCGACAGCCTTCGGAATAACTCCCCCGACACCCCTCTCACTGACGTCCAAAACGATCCAAATTTCAGGCTCACCGTCACTGTACATTGAAGACAGCTGAATTGAAGCCGGACTGCGCGTTTTACCTGAATCTTGTGCGGTTACGTTTACCAAGTTACCTTGATCAATGTGGGCAACCCACTGACTAATTGATCCCATCCCATGAATCACCTCCACGGTAGCGGTGACAGTTTGACGTTTTTGATTTCGACTCGGCTGATTTTTTCCCCAATACAATTGCAAATGCTTTAAGACGGTTAATTTTCCAGAAGGCATATAAACATTTTGGCTGCGTTCCGCATGTTGAATAAATGCTTGTTCGTGATGTTCAACGATGTCGGCAATTTTAGGTACCGCCTTAGCCGCACTAAAAAAACGCATGCTATTCACGACCTTGAGCTGCTCTTCCAACTTTTTGGGGGCAGAAGGTTTAACAAAATCTATATAATGTGTACTACCCTCATCTGACTCTAACTTACAATCAAAATAATTTACCAAATGTCCTGTTATGCGATAACAAGCTGCAATCTGATCAGGTGCCAATGTTGCAGGTGAGGAGATGTAAAGCATCACGGCGCGCAAGAATTCATAGTGGGGCGTGGCTTGAACGGATAGTTTTGGATAAGCAATGATTTTCGACTCGGCAATCTGAGCATTTAAGGTAAAAACATAACAATTACATAGCTGCAACCAAATTGCCGGCTCTACGTCGTCATATCGCATCATGCTGAGTTGCATCTGCTCAGATAATGCAAGCATTAATCTCACCGCTACAATCGGCATTATTTGCTTGAAATCCAAAGGCATCACTTCTGCCAACTGATACTCTTCAATGCTCAATGCATAAGCCTCTGACAACGCATGTTTATAATCATTGAGACCTTGCCAAAGTTGAAAGCCTTTAAAGTTTTGTAGATGCGGCTCCCCAATGTATAACTGTAGAAGTTGCTCATACAATGGCAATCCAGTTACATCAAGCAACATGAAAATCTCAGCACGCAATTCGGGGCGAAAGCCATCCGCTCCCTTAACAGAAACCAGCCAGGACGTAATTTCACTCAACGCTTTAAAAGCGTCTTGTTTTGGCAAATCATTCAACAAGTTCTTTGCCTGCACAATATCAAACATCGGATGATCGGGTTTGCCGTCAAATACTTTCAGGAATGAGAACATGATTTTTCTACCTTTTATCCAATTACAGGCAATCATATCGGAAACGTTATTTTATGGGGTAAATTTACTTTCTACCTTCATTTCTACACTAGATGAGCAAAGAACTATTTCCACAGTTGGCACTCTTATAACTGGAGTGCTAAAATGAACTTTCATAAGGAGGGATGTATATGTACGCGAAGATGAATTTGCTTATTCCTTCAAGCATTGGCAGCTTAGAGGGTTATATACAATCGGTGAATCGCTTCCCTGTTCTATCTCAAGAGCAGGAATTCGAGTTAGCAAATCGTTTTAATACCGAAAATGATTTGGATGCTGCGCGACAGTTGGTACTTTCACACTTGCGTGTTGTGGTGAGTGTGGCTCGTGGCTATGCTGGTTATGGTTTACCACAGGCAGATTTAATTCAAGAAGGTAATATTGGCTTGATGAAAGCGGTGAAACGCTTCGATCCTGATCGCGGTGTTCGATTAGTTTCTTTTGCACTGCACTGGATACGTGCAGAAATTCATGAGTTCGTTGTTCGTAATTGGCGGCTAGTGAAGATCGCCACTACCAAATCTCAACGCAAGCTATTTTTTAATTTGCGCAGCTTGAAGCGGGGTCTCGCCCCACTTCACCGCAACCAAATCATCGAAATTGCGCAACAATTAAATGTCACTGAACACGATGTGGTAGAAATGGAAGGCCGTTTTGCAAATCATGAAATTGCTTTAGAAGCCGGCACTGACGACAATGAAGAAAGTTACGCACCTATTCAATATTTGGCTGACAATGCGGAACATGAACCTTCCTTTATTTTGGAGTCTGCCGAACATGAAAGTAAGCAAGCTTCGGAACTGTCTCAAGCTTTATCAATTTTGGATGAGCGCAGCCGCCGAATTATAGAATCTCGGTGGCTAGTTGAGGGCGACGCCGCCACGCTGCATGAATTGGCAGAAGAGTTCAAAGTTTCAGCTGAACGTATTCGCCAAATAGAGCAGAAAGCGTTGAGTAAAATGCACGCTTCACTGTCCTTGGCAGGAAGGCAATAAATTCAAGTTTATTGCAAATCGACCCGAATTATTTTTTGTGTTGAGGTGGTTGCCTGGCTACTGCGAGTAAATTATGCGGATTGTTATTTAACTAGCTTGAGATAATCTTTTTTTGCAGAAGGCGTTTTGGCTGCTCTTTCGTTTGTCGGTGGCGGAATAGGGTCTTCTGGTTGAAATACCAAACCCTGTCCATTTTCTTTGGCAAATATTCCCACGACTGCACCAACAGGAACAATCAGCTCGAAGGACGCACCACCAAATCGCCCACTGCAAGTAATGATTTCATTACCCATCTGCAAGTTATGTACAGCGCTAGAACTAATGTTGAGTACGATTTGCCCGTCTTTGACGTGTGCGGGTGGAACTGAGGTGTACTGATTAACTCGAACAGCTAAGTAAGGCGTAAACGAGCTGTCCACACACCATTCATGAATCGCACGAATCAAGTATGGTCGTGTCGACAATTCACTCACTTGCGCATTGCTCTTTCATAAGGCGTCAATGAGTCAATAAAGCCCTGTCGTGAGAACAATCGCTCCGCATATTTCATCAATGGCGCAGCCTCTTTGCCCATTTGAATACCATAGTGATCCAAGCGCCATAACAACGGCGCAATTGCCACATCAAGCATAGAGAACTCCTCGCCAAGCAGAAACTTTTGACGGGTTAAAATTTGTGCAAATTGCGTCAAACTATCACGAATGACTGAACGGCTTTTATCAGCAGCCTTAACTGCACCGTTTTCTATGATGTCGATTTGGCTATAAAGCTCGATTTCAAAACGATGCAGGAACAAACGAGCACGACCACGCATGACAGGATCAGGCGGCATCAATTGAGGATGAGGGAAACGCTCATCAATATATTCGTTGATGATATTAGCCTCATACAACACCAAATCGCGCTCTACCAAAACCGGCACTTTATTGTATGGATTGATAGTCGCAACATCTTCGGATTTATTCATCAAATCCACGTCGATTACTTCGAAATCCATACCTTTTTCAAACAGCACAATTCTGCAACGGTGGCTATAAGGGCATACTGACCCTGAATACAATCTCATCATTTTAGTATTTAACCTTTTATCAACTGTGTACGCTGCATTTGCATACGTACTAGGAAAAATCCTATTGCTGCAACGACCCCACCAACAACTATCGCCGCAATGACAGGGTAATCGCCCACACCATTATTGGCCCCGCCAATCCAAACATAACGTTCAAATAATGTACCTATGATTATGCAGGTCGCAACAGCAGTCACTGCGCTAACGTTGTGCCTTGGTTTAGGAAAGGCAAGCGTTACGAAAGGGACAGCGAACTTCAACACCAGCATAGACCACCAAATGAAAGTGTAATCACCATCCTGCATAGAGAACACGCGATCTGTCTCATCCGGGATGTTGCCGTACCAGATAGTCAGATATTGAGCGTTAAAGGTATATATCCACAACAAAGTAAATGCAAACAACATCTGTGCCAAGTAGTTATAGATGTAAGTCTCAACCGGACGCACCAGCTTATCACGGCTATTTAATACATAAATCCAAATCACCAAAAACGCCAAGAACATACCAAAATTACTGATGAATTGTTGCATGCCAAAAACGGCACTATGCCAATGTGGCACCAAAGTCATCTCAAAATCCCAAGCTACCATGGTGCTATACAGAACAAACAGGAAAGGTATCCAAGTTGCAATCGAATGGAAGCTTGCGGCATCTTCTGGGCTGCGTTCACTCACAGCCTGACGTTTGATAAACACACGATATAACACCATCATAAAGAGCATGCCAATCACTTCACGTGCAATCAACCATTTTGGATGATACCAGCCTGGCATGTGCGCTTCAGCCGTACCCGCACCTTTCCACCAAGGAAATGTATGCTCCCCCCCAACCAACAGAATAATCAGCAACACAAATGCCAGTGGAAATAATGCATACAACGAAGTCGCAATATTCCTCACTTCAAATCGCCACTTGGCGTTGACTAAATGGAGCACTGAACTTAAGGCTACACCACCCAATGCAAGCGACAACACCACCACAAAACTAACGGTCAACACCGCCCAATTACTGTAAGCAAACATTCTTAAGTCTCCTATTTAGCTTGAGCTTGTGTCTGCCCAACTTGGCTTCTTTGCAATACATTACGCACATAATTCACAACATGCCAGCGTTCAGTGGCAGTTAAATCATTTGCGTAACTAGGCATCACTGCGCCCCCCAAACTTATATAACCGAAAATGTATCCGTCCGGATAATCTTTGGTGTCCCACTTGTGCATGTCATTGCTATTGGTCAGGTTCCAAGGTTTCATCAACAGCTTTTCCCCCACTAAACCATCTCCAGTGCCGGACTGACCATGGCATGGCGTGCAATATATAGCAAACAAACGCCCCCCCTGTGCGATTGATTTTTCATCCGCAGGAACAGGATTCGCCATTTTATTGGCTGCTTGCTGATCCTTGATAAAAACAGTGGAGCCAGAAACTGGCACGGATCGTTTGGGAAATGGATTCATACCCGGATTAGCTTGATCAACACTTTCTTGCGGCTTAATGCTGATCTGATTTGCCATATCGTTAGACCATGGCCAAGCATGCGCCATAGTTGGTGCAAGTAACAATGCAATTGCTAAGGATAACTTTTTCATTTCCCCGCCTCTTCCTGAATTTCAACCGCCTGATGCTTGGTAAAAATGGCTTTTAACTCACCTGCCGCACTGTCATCAGATTTAACCAGAATGCTTATTTGATCCTCTGAGACTTTGGCGCTATACAAAGGTGAGCGTTTAGCGGGAAGCCCAGCACAAATCAAAAAACCTAGAATAGAAACAAAAACCCCGCCCAGAATGAACATTTCATAAGTCAGAACAAAATTTGGCGGAAACGGCACAATCGGTTTACCACCTTTAACTTGAGCGAAGAAATTGGCTTGCGCACCTGAAATCAAAAAGAAACCAAGCAATCCGCCCATCAATGCACCACCCAAGGTAAACCACTGCACATAAACAGGCTTTTCCCCTAAGAACTCCTCGACTTCGGGATGCTCAATTGGCGACTTAACCACCATATCGCTATCGGCATTAAACCCCTTAATGCTAGCCCCACGTAGCTCCCGAACAACCGCTTCAGCCTCTTCAAAATTATTGAATAACGCTAGCATATGACGCTGACTCATTTAGTGTGCCCCCTTCGCTGACCCAAGATTTTTCTTGGCCAAAGTACGGTGATAAACCATTTCTTTTACCTCATACATGGATACCGATGGGAATATTTTGCAGAACAACATAAACAGCAAAGTAAACCAACCAAAGCTACCAAATACAATGCCCCACTGCACAAAACTTGGCCATTGGTCATGATCCCAAGTCCATGGATAGTAGCCATGGGAATATGTAGGTGCCACAATCATCCAACGCTCTAACCACATTCCCAAGTTCAACAACAATGAAACCGCTAGCAACACAGGGATATTAGTTTGGAAACGTTTAAAAGCTAAGATAAGTGGGACAACCGAACCGCAGAAAATCATCATCCACCAGAATGGCGCATAAGTTCCTGTGGCTTTCTGAATCAACACTGCTTTTGAAGCAACATCATGGCTATACCAAACTGAAGCGAATTCAACCGCATTCAAATAAGTCCATACCATAGAGATAGCGAATGTCAGACGCACTGTCTTTTTCAAAATCGAAAGTGTCATGTACTCCTCAAAGCGGAAGACGTAACGCAAGATGATAAATAGCGTAATGATCGCGGCACAACCAGAATACAACGCACCCGCAACAAAATAAGGAGGGAATGAAGTCACATGCCAGCCCGGCTGTTGTGACATCGCAAAATCCGAGGCCACGATAGAGTGAACCGATACCGCCAATGGAATTAAGAAGCACGCAATCGTTAAATAAGTAACTCGGAAATTACGCCATTGACGATCCGTTCCTTCCCAACCCAAGGACAAGGCTGTGTAAAGTTTTTTGCGCCACCCACTGTGAATATTGTCACGACAAATTGCCAAATCAGGAATCATCCCCACATACAAGAACAAGATTGACGAACTCAAGTAAGTGAAAATAGCCATCGCATCCCATAATAACGGGGACTGAAAGTTCGGCCACAATCCTCGCTCATTCGGATAAGGCAAGGAGTAATAGAACTGCCAAAGGCGACCAAGATGCACCATCACGAATAAACCAGCGGTCATCAATGAAAAGGTGGTCATCGCTTCAGCGAAACGGTAAATCGGCTTACGCCAGTCAGCGTGCATCAAATGCAGAATTGCCGACAAGAGCGTACCCGAGTGACTCATACCGATCCAGAAGATGAAGGTCGCAATGTATAAACCCCATACATGAGGATTATTCATATTTGCTACGCCCATACCCATTTGGTATTGATAGGTTTCGCAACCCACGGCAACAGCAATCATGGCAATCGCTACAGCCAAAATTACCCAATACAACTTCCTTGGATTTTCTAAGCTCTTCAGGACATCCGTATTAATTTTTGCCCAGGCTATATCTTCGTTGATATCTTTCATTGTTCTTCCCTAATTATTCTCTAAAGGAGTTCCAGTTATCTTCTCACTACACTGCAGTTTCACGAACACGTTCTAGATACATCACTGAAGGATATGAACGCAACTCTTCAAGAATGCGATACCCACGTAATTTGTTATCCTGCTCACCACGATCCTTGGCTTGCTCAAACTCTGCAATTTCAACATGCTGCGCTTTCCATTGCTTGAATACCTTGGAATCAGCATCAACCAGATTTCCAAAAGAAATTGCGCCTGGAGGGCATGCTTGTTGACAAGCAGTTTGCACTTCGCCGTCATGCACAATGCGACCTTCATTCTTTGCTGTGTTCTTGGCTGATGTTAAACGTTGCACACAGAATGTGCATTTCTCCATCACGCCTTTACCACGCACCGTGACATCAGGATTTAACTGCTGGCTCATCTCAGCGGGCCAGACGTTATCCGTGGTGGGATAATCATACCAATTGAAATAACGCACTTTGAATGGGCAGTTGGCCGAGCAGTACCTTGAGCCCACACAGCGATTGTATATCTGAGAATTCAAACCATCCGGCGTGTGATTGGTCGCACCGACCGGGCAAACTGTTTCGCATGGCGCTGCTTCACACTGCTGACACATCATCGGCAAGAATTGAGCGCCTTGGTCTGGGAAATCACGACCATCCTCATCCCAATAACGTTCAATACGCATCCAATGCATTGATTGACCGTGCAAAAATTTCTCTTTACCTACAACGGGCAGGTTATTTTCTGCATAGCAAGCAACACTACAAGCATTGCATCCCGTACAAGCATCCAAATCTATGCTCATTGCCCATTTATAGGGATCATGAGGCACATCGTCCACAGGATGAGTATGACGAAACTCAGCCCAGTTCTCTAATAGATTACTTACTGACATTATTTAGACCTCCTTCGAAAGATCAACATGGTCGGTATTCAGACGTACGGCAATTTTTTTACCCATTTGCTTACCGCCTGCCGCACCTTCATCTTTTACAACAATTACGCGCTGACCGGTTTTGCTAACCTTGACACGCGTTTCATGCATAGCCAACTCGCCCGTTTCTTTATCAAATACCGCATCCAAAATATGGAATGGATTAACACCGAAACCTTTAGCGTAGCGACCCATCGCCTCATGGCCGCGACCTAGCGGCACTGAAATCGCATCGGGATGAATACCAGGGAACAGATAAGCTTGCGCTTTGATCGAACCATTCTTGCCAGCCACTTCAACAATGTCACCTTCGACAATGCCTAATTCAGCGGCCTTCTTAGGATGAATCTCCACCCACGAATCCCAGACTATCGTAGTCAAAGGATCTGGCGATTCTTGCAACCATGGCTGGTTGGCATTGCGACCATCTCTAAGGTTGGCATTAACGCTTGGGATTAAATGTAGCGGATATTGCGCATCAGCAACAGGCGCATTGGGCAATGACAAACTGCCAGCAGAAATACTGCCAGACAAATTAGCCACCGAACCAGCCAATTTAAAGATTCCGTTACTCAACGAAGCATCCCAAAACTCATCATCATCCGCACCACTTCCGCCCAATGCATTTTTATTTTGCAATACGGCACCACGCAGGTAAGCGTAATAATCTGTATAGTTTTTATATGACTCTGGATTGCGCTGCTTCAGCAAAGCTAACAGTATGTCGCCAAAGCCCCGCGTATTCGCGTGCAGGCGCTCCATCAGTGGTTGCTGAATATTGATTTGCGCATCGTCGCCAGCCATGTACTCAGGAACACTAGTACCCCAATCCTCCAAGGCGGAATCTAACGGCAATACTAAGTCAGCTTGCAAAGCAGTTTCATCCAGATAATGCGCGAATGCCACCTTGAAACCTACTTTAGCAAAATGCTCTTGGAACTTCATTGCAGTCGGGGCAGAGAACACCGGGTTAACACCGCAACTAAACATGACCTTGTATTTACCTGCATCCAAAGCATCGCTCACATTTGCCAACGCGGCGGTATTGCCAACCACTGGAGACATTTGCGGGAACGGCACACTAACTGGACCTACTACTGTTTTACCCACGTTACCCAACACTTGATTGAGCAGGTTAATCGCCGCAGCATTTTGTGAGCCATGCGCATAACCTTCAGCCGCACTTCCTGCTAAAACCAAACTTGGGCTGTGCGACTTCAACAACGCTACTAGCTTGTCGATTTGCTCAACTGACACACCCGTATCTTTGCTAACCCGCGCCCTATCGTAATCTTTAACCGCAGCAGCCACATCGCCACTAGCCGTACCTAATGCGTTAACCAAGCCAAGTGCTAAAATTCCTTCCGTGCCGGGACGAACCACCAGCCAACGGTCAGCATTAGCGCCCGTCAAAGTCATCTTAGATTCAACTTGCACCAACACACCACGCTGACCATCCGCACCCTTACGGAATTGCCCATATTGTTGCGAAAAGTGCACCGGTGAAACCCAGCTACCCAAGAAATCCGCACCAAAAGACAATACCAACTTAGCCTTGCTAATGTTGAAACGTGGCATCGCAACACCATAAGCTTTCTTATTGGCAGCGCGCACTACACCTGGCGCGATCGCTTCATAAGCGAAGTGATTTTTGCAGCCAAAGCTTGCCAAATAATTTTCCAGCAACACCTTGGTGTGACCACTCATTGCACCCGTCAAAAATGCGATTTCTTCACCGCTTACACCTTGCAACTTTTCAGCAATCAACGCGTAAGCTTTTTCCCAAGTGATCGCTTCGCCCTTTTCACCGTTACGCAGCAGAGGCTCACGAACTCGGTCAGGATTGTAATGATGTTGCACGCCTGCTTGACCTAAGCCACACAACTTACCGCGATTGATTGCGGAAGCTGGATTTCCTTCCAGCTTCAACACACGACCTTCACGCACTCGTCCATTGATACTGCAACCAGCATCACATTGCGCGCAAGTTGAATTGTAATAAACGCCAATACTGGGAACCATAAAGTCCGTCGCTTCCACATAGGAAACCACAGTCTCTTTACCATCCTCAACCGAGGTAAATCCGCAGCCAGTCAAAGCAACTGTTGCACCACCCCAACCCAGCACCTTCAGAAAATCTCGTCGATCAAAACTACTGTCCATCATTACAAACCCCTTTGCAAAATTCTTGGGAAAATCTTTGGCTCGATCACTTATGGCATTGCCAGCAATCATTCGGGCCTTTTGCCGTCAACGGCGCAGAGGCATTCACCACCGGCTTTTTGAAGCCATACCAATAGGCTTGATTGCCGATAGCCGTACCGCCCTCAGCACTCACCAAATGATCCTTCTTGTGGCAATCCACGCAAAACCCCATCGACAATGTTTTGCTGCGACGCGCAACCGTCATAGTCTTCACATCACCGTGGCAATAGCCGCATGCTTCTTGAACCGGGCGATTTTGCTGGAATACGAAACGCTTGATATGACGCTCATGGTTAAAGCGCACAAAATCCGGAAGGTCATGTACTTTTTTCCAAGGTATTGGACTCTTGGCAGCTATCTTTCCATCCTTACTACCTTCCCAATATTCGAACAATTTTTTGATGCGTGGCGTTTCGCGCACTGACTCGATACTCTGATGGCAACCAATACATTTCTGCAATGGTGGAATACCAGCAACCGCACTGCGGCGCGCAAAGGTATGGCAGTACATGCAATCGATTTGCATGCCACCCTTTTCAGGATGCTCTTTATTGACATCACCCGCATGCCGAAAGTGAGGGAATTCGATAGGTTGTTCAACCAAAGGACCTAAACTGTCCTCGGTCATTTTTACAGCTTGAGTTGCGTCTGCGGCGAAGCTGCTGGCGGCGAACAAGCTAATTAACAATATGGATAAACGTAGAAAACGGTGCATCGTAAGGGCTCCCACAACAAACAAATGACCCCAAACTGGCAAACAGCCAGAATGACTGAACGGGTAAATCGGATTATTTTTGATGCGATGCGTCGAAATTATTATTATTATTCGCTTCTTTTAAAGCCACCAAAATTGAAGCATAGCGTGTCGACACAACCGAATAATGTCTAGTCTGAAAAATAAAGTCAATACAGATTCGCTCAACTTAGTGCTAGCACTACAAAAAAGTTATATCTCCCACGCAATTACAGCAATTGCTTATATTTAATTCCACGCCAACACTCCGGTGCCAGCAAATGAATGAACAACAAGCAGTATTGGATTTCTTCGCCAAAGCAGAAAATTTGCCCTTAGCCTTGGCCGTAGCCGAGCAAGTTGATAAGCAACGCAAACAACTCAACAACAATTTGTGGTTAGCTTTGCTGCAACGCCTCAACGCCTTATGTAGCGAACATCAGCTACCGTGGCATATCGAAATCACCGAAGATAAAAATTCGCCAGATAATCTAGTTGGATTGCATGGAAATTTGCACACCACACAAACACTCTATCTGCGTCCAATGATTGAGCAGCAAAACCTCGGCGGGGATTTGCGTATTTATTTTGGCTTAATGTGGAGTACCGCACCCTCACCCGAACAACTCGCATTGCCAGCAATCAGCGAACTAAAAGAAGCTTTGAAAAAAGCAAATTTCAAAACCAACGAAAGCTTTCTTGGGTGGCAATGGACATCCTTCCACCCACGTCGCAAAGATTTTTTACTGCGCTACTCGGAGCAGCCAGAAAGCGTACTGGACGAAATAATCAAAATTTTGCAAACCCTACTCGTTGATTTCAACGAGGCTATCGCCCTCGCAAATACAGCTCTACAACACACACCACACGGTTTATCTGCCTCATTGAATCAATTACGCAAAGAGCTTCTCGATTAGCCGCGTTTGTGATTCGACGTTGCGCGACTTCCACCGCTATAATGCCGCGAACCATCAAGGAGCAAGCCATGCGCCCTTCCATAGCACTACAGCAACACCGCGATGAAATTCGCCGCATCGCACTCAGCCATCGCGTTACCAACATACGCGTGTTCGGCTCTGCACTGCATGGCGACGACACCGAAGACAGCGACCTCGACTTGTTAGTTGAACCAACTTCAGAAACTACCTTGATGGACATCGCCAAGATACAAGTAGAAGTGGCAAAGTTACTCAACCTCAGCGTGGATGTATTAACTCCGAATGCTCTACCCGACAAATTCCGCACCCAAGTAATAAACGAGGCTGTAGCAGTATGAGTAGAGCGGACGTTTTGCGCATCCCAGACTACCTCGAACACATAGTCGAAGGCATTGAACGCATTCACCGCTACGTTTCTGATGTAAGTGAAATTGATTTTCTTGCAGATGAAAAAACCTAGGATGCCGTGATACGCAATTTTGAAAACATCGGTGAAGCCGCGCACAACATCGAACGCTACCACTCGACATTTGCCGAAGCACATCCCAACATCCCCTGGACAGTTGTTTACGCCATGCGCAACCGTATCGCACACGGCTACTTCAAAGTTGATTTAGAAATGATTTGGGAAACTATCCACGCCGAATTGCCAGAGTTACATACGCAGATCAAGCAACTGCTCGAAGAGATCAAATAACCCGCCGCCGAGCATTGTAAAAAACCCCAAGCCATGGATCGCCTGCAACGTATCTACAAACTTCATCAGGCAATTTTGTCGCGCCGCCATCCCTTATCCTTAAAGACATTACAAAATGAACTTGAATGTTCGCGCGCCACGGTCAATCGCATCATTCAAGAAATGCGCCTGTACTTCAACGCACCAATTGAGTATGACCGCCAGCGCAACGGTTACCACTACGCACTGAGCGATGGACAAACCTTCGAGCTACCCGGACTCTGGTTCAGCGAAACCGAACTCTATGCGTTGCTCACTACCCAACAATTGCTCGCACACGTACAACCCGGCTTGCTCGACACACAACTCAAACCGATCAAAGAACGCATCGAACAAATCCTCGCTGCCAGACACTTGGGCGACGCAAAGCTTTTGTCCGGGCACCCGAGTGAAGGAATCTCCAAGCGGGTGCGTATCCTGCGCATGACTGGACGCAATGTCGCACTGGAATGCTTTCAAACCGTAGCAGGTGCATTGCTGCAAAGAAATGCTCTGCGCATCAGCTACCACGGGCGCGGCAACGACGAAACCAGCCAGAGAGAAATCTCTCCGCAGCGGCTCATCCACTACCGCGACAACTGGTATCTGGACGCTTACTGCCATACCCGCAACGCCCTGCGCAGCTTCGCCGTCGAACGCATCACCGCCGCCCAAGCATTGCCACAACGTTGCCGCGACGTACCCGAAAAACAACTTGATGCACATTACACCAGCTCCTACGGCATCTTCGCGGGCAAACCCAAATACACCGCCGTGCTGCGCTTCACCCCGGAGAGGGCGCGCTGGGTAGCCGATGAACACTGGCATCCTCAGCAACAAAGCCATTGGTTAGAAGGCGGCAGCTATGAACTGCGCATCCCTTATTCCGACCCGCGCGAACTGGTGATGGACATACTCAAGCATGGAGCAGAAGTGGAAGTTGTTGAACCTGCCTCGCTGCGCCAGATGTTATTCAAACACTTGCAACAGGCGATACAAAACTATGAAAAATAATTTCTCAGGCTCGTTAAATGAGCCTGCGCCTAGAGTACTCTTACTTACATGGATAAAGTTATAACACTTCAAGACATTACGATTGCGCATCATCGAAAAAGCGATGATGCAATTCAAACCCTTGAGCAGCACCTGCTTGGTGTTGCAAACAAATCTTGCCTATACGCAAAAAAATTGAATCTGGAAGACCAGGGGGAGTTGATTGGCCTTCTCCATGACCTAGGAAAATACAGTCTGGCATTTCAGTCCTACATCAAATCTGCCGTCGGCTTGCTCAATCAAGATGAGGATGAAGAGTTTGTTGATGCAGTGGGCTTGAAGGGCAAGATTGACCATTCCACGGCAGGTGCACAGCTGATCTGGCAAGAACTCTCGAAGCAGGGGCAGCTTGGACAGATTGTTGGTCAAATCCTTTCTCTATGTGTTGCGTCTCACCACTCTGGCCTGATTGATTGCTTGTCGTCTGACACAAACAGCTTGGGCGAAGACGTATTCAGCAGGCGCATGAACAAGGTTACGGAGCGCACTCATTTACAAGAATCACTTACCAAGGCTGATGCTTCGATTCTTTCACGAGCAAAGGCACTGACCGGCAAGCCGAACATGATTCCCGCAATGCAGGCGGCACTTGCAAAAATCATACGATTAGCCCCAATCAAGAATGACAAAAGCACGGTGGTTCAACAGCAGTTCGGCTTGCTAGTGCGTTTTTTGTTTAGTTGCCTGATTGATGCAGACCGTGTTGATTCAGCAGATTTTGAAAGTCCAAAAGCTGCAAAATTAAGGGCGAACGGTCAATACACTGAATGGAATGCCTTGTGTGAACGCTTGGAAAACCACCTTTCCTTGCTTACCCCCTTAAAGGACATTGATTATCTTCGTAGTGATATTTCCAACCACTGTCACAATGCCGCAACTCGCGCCAAAGGTATCTATACCCTGACTGTCCCCACGGGCGGAGGAAAAACCCTCGCCAGCCTGCGTTTCGCACTACACCACGCGAAAATGCACAAGATGGATCGAGTGATTTACGTCATTCCGTTCACATCCATCATTGATCAAAATGCGGATGTAACAAGAGAAGTGCTTGAGCCAAATAGTTTTTGCTGGTTAAAAAAATCGTATAAGTCAAATTGCAACCATGCAGATTGGGCGGCACTTGAACCACGTGGCGTGGAATCTGGCAGTGTCGTTCTCGAACACCATTCCAACCTAACGCCAGAAGAGCAAAGTTGGCGCGGGAAAATTCTGGCGGAGAACTGGGATGCGCCCGTCATTTACACCACGAGCGTGCAATTACTGGAAACTCTTTTTGGTGCTGGTACGCGCGGCGCACGTCGGATGCATCAGCTAGCCAATACCGTGCTGATCTTCGATGAAATCCAAACGCTGCCAGTTAACTGTGTTCACTTGTTTAACAACGCCATCAATTTTTTAGTCGAACAGTGCGGGAGTACCGTTGTTCTGTGTACCGCCACCCAACCGTTACTCGATCAAGTTAACGTCGAGAAAGGTGCGCTCAGAATACCAGCGGGTAATGAACTGATGCACGATGTAAAAAAGTTGTTCGATGAACTGAAGCGGGTCGAGGTAAAAAACCGGCGCAAGCCCGGCGGCTGGACAAATGACGAGATTGCCGCACTGGCAATGGAAGAGACGCGGCGCGCCGGTAGTTGTTTAGTAATCGTCAACACCAAGAATGCCGCACAAACCTTATACCGTTTATGCCAGCAACCGGACGGCATCCCGCTCTACCACTTGAGCACAAGCATGTGCCCGACACATCGCAGAGCGATATTGGCCGAGATACGAGAGCGCTTGGAGCAACAACTACCCGTGCTTTGCTTCAGCACTCAACTGATTGAAGCAGGAGTAGATGTCGATTTTGGTTCTGTCATTCGCTTCACAGCAGGATTGGATTCAATCGCTCAAGCGGCAGGACGCTGTAACCGCAACGGCCTGCGCGATATTGGAACTGTGCATGTGGTCAATCCCCAGGATGAGCGCATTGAAATGTTGCAGGATATTTGTATCGGGCGAGACAAGGCTGAACGTGTACTGGACGAATACGAAGATAACCCACTCCAGTTCGGAAACGACCGAATTGGCCTCGAAGCAATGAAACGCTACTACACCTACTATTTCTTTGCTCGACAAGACGAGATGGATTACCCGCTCTCTGACAAAACTATCGGACACACAGATACCCTGCTCAACCTGCTTTCAGGAAATTCATTAGCTGTACGTGATTATGGTAAAAAAGCTGGGCACGAACCCAACATCTACCTACGCCAATCTTTTATGTCTGCCGCCAAGGCATTCAAGGCCATTGATGCGCCGACTCAAGGTGTCATCGTGCAATATGGCAAAGAGGGACAAGCAATCGTCGCCGAACTTTGCGCGGCTTATCTGCCGGACAAGGAATTCGATATGCTGCGCCGTGCGCAGCAATTTACCGTCAATGTCTTCCCCAATGTTTTGGATCGACTGACCAAAGCGGGGGCAGTGCGGGAAATACAAGAAGGAACGGGCATCCTGTATCTTGATTACCGTTACTACAGCGACGAATTTGGACTGAGCGAAACACCCGTGAGAAATATGGAGGCATTGAATGCTTAAACGAAATAGCATCGAATTTAAGGTCTGGGCGCGACATGCCCTGTTCACCGACCCGCTGACTCGCATCGGCGGTGAGAAATGTTCTTATCACATTCCCACCTTCGAGGCACTTAAAGGCATTGCCAAGTCAATTTACTGGAAGCCAACCTTCATCTGGGTCATTGATGAAGTAAGAGTGATGAAGCGCATCCGCACACAGACCAAAGGCACCAAGCCTTTGGAATTTGGCGGCGGCAACTCCTTGGCCATTTACACATTCCTATCTGACGTGGAATACCAAGTACGCGCTCATTTCGAGTGGAATGAACACCGCCCCGAATTGGCGGATGACCGGAATGAAGCAAAACATCACATCGTAGCCAAGCGAATGCTTGAACGTGGCGGTCGCCAAGACATTTTTCTTGGGACACGGGATTGCCAAGGATATGTCGAACCCTGCGTGTTCGGCTCTGGAAGCAGCCCTTACGATGGCGAAGGCAAATTGGCTTTCGGCTTAATGTTTCATGGCTTCGACTATCCCGACGAAATCGGCGAGGAAAAGCTTTATGCCAGATTTACCCGACCAACGATGGTTGACGGAAAAATCCTATTTGAACGCCCGCAGGACTGTACGGTGCGCAAGTTCGTTCGCGACATGGGCAAAAAAATGTTCACCAAGGATCGCAATCTTCTCGACGTAGAAACCGAAGAGTCACGGCTGGAGGTTTGACATGAGCTGGATTCAGAAACTTTACGAGACATATGAGCAGTGCAAGGGTAATGAGCCTCCCGGCTCAGTCCCTTTGATGCCTATCAGCCATACACCGCAGCAAGCACACATCGAAATTACGCTCGATGTCGCGGGCAATTTTAAAGGTGCCAAAATTGTCCCCAAAGAGGAAACCATCATACCGGCCACCGAAAAATCAGCAGGTAGGGCTGGCGCAGTATGCGCACCTCACGCGCTGTGCGACAAACTCCATTATTGCGCCAAAGACTATCCAAACTTTGGCGGGAAAAAACTTCCCTTTTTCAATGAATATGAGCGGCAGCTATCAGCGTGGTGTAACTCAGTATTCAGCCATCCTAAAGCTCGCGCCATCCTTGCATATGTAAGCAACAACGGTGTTGTGGCCGACTTGGTTAGAGAACGGATTATCCATATTGGAACAGATGGGAAACTGCTTACCCGGTGGGGTAGCGAGGATGACACACCAGAGATTTTTCGTTTACTCACAGCAAAGGATGGGGAACGAGACCAAGGAGACGCATTTATCCGCTGGCATGTCAGGGAAGGAAACAATCCATGCTCTGCGGTTTGGGAAGACAATTCCCTGCAAGATGCGTGGGGATTGTTTGATGCCAGCATAAAAGATACGAAAGGTGTGTGCATAGTTACCGGTGAGCTAGACGCATCGCTCGCGGTAAATCATCCAAAGAGAATTCGTCATGCTGGAGATGGCGCAAAACTGATTAGTGCAAATGACGATACTGGCTATACATTTCGTGGGCGATTTACTGATAAAACTGGTCAGCAAGCCTGCGGTGTCAGTTATGCCGTGACCCAGAAAGCCCACAACGCCTTGCGCTGGCTGATCGGTCGGCAAGCATATCGTAGCGGCAGTAATTTCGTTGTCGTCACATGGTCGGTTGCTGGCAAGCCCGTACCCGACCCATTCAAGGACTCTCGTTCCCTGATTCTGGGTAGCGGAGAACCGCCCGCCGAAGCCGCCCAAACCGAGCAATTAGATGTAGGCGATGTTGGTCAAGCTTTTGCAATCAGGCTGCGCAAGGCAATTGCGGGTTACGGTGCGAAGCTATCCCCTACCGAAGACATCGTCGTCATGGGCTTGGACTCTGCAACTCCAGGCCGCATGGCTATCACCTTCTATCGCGAACTTAAAGGTTCCGACTTCCTGAATCGCGTGCAGCGTTGGCATGAGCAATATGCTTGGCAGCAAAACTTTGGCAAAGACTCAAAGTTTGTTGGCGCTCCAGCCCCGCGAGACATCGCCGAGGCTGCATTCGCAACGCGAATGGGGGACAGCGGTGAGTTGCGCATTGACGAAAAACTTCTCAAAACGACGATCGAACGGATACTGCCATGCATAGTCGATGGTCGCGATCTGCCACGCGACCTCGTCGATTCAGTTTCCCGTAGAACTTGTAACCGCATTGGGCTGAAATACTGGGAATGGGAGAAGCGTTTAGGCATTGCCTGTGCCTTGTTTAGAGGTTATTACACAGAAAGGGAATATCAAATGACATTGGAAATTGACCGGACATCACGGGACTACCTTTATGGTCGCTTACTAGCCATTGCAGAAAATATTGAAAATTTCGCGCTGACAAAAGCCGAGAAAAACAGGGAAACAACGGCTGCAAGACTGATGCAGCGATTTTCAGATAGGCCATATTCCACATGGCGAAATATCGAGTTGGCCTTAACCCCCTATAAATCGCGATTACGTTCATCTGAGATGGGCGCTGGCTTCCTTGTCAAAAGGGGAAAGCTACTGGATGAGGTTCTATGTGCATTTCAGCACGATGACTTTATCAATGACCGAACCTTATCCGGCGAATTCCTGCTGGGCTACCACTGTCAGCGCCAAGCGCTGCATCCACCAAAGTCAGGCAAAACGGAGGTTCCTGCCTCAGACGACAATTCCACAAACACAGACAACTAATCGACCAGGAGACAACAACATGAGCACATTGCAAAATAAGATCGACTTCGCCGTAATTCTTCGCGTAAAAAATGCCAACCCGAACGGTGACCCACTCAACAGCAACCGCCCCCGCACCAACTATGAAAACTTCGGTGAAATCACTGACGTTTGCATCAAACGAAAACTTCGGGATCGGCTGGTTGAGCGGTTTACAAACCTCGGTGGCAAAGAGGGTAAGGCCGAAGCAAAAGGCCAAGCCGTGTTCGTTCAGTCGGATGATCGAAAAATCGACGATGCCACCAGCTTGCGCGACAGGGCTGAAAAGTTCTTCAAGTCCATTGGAAAAACGCTTGGCGCGGATGAGACGGTGAATCTCGCTTGCGCACAATGGATTGATGTACGCGCTTTCGGCCAACTATTCGCATTATCCAAAAAGAAGGGCAAGAAAGCCGAAGGGGGGAGTGATGAAGAAGGCGATACCGGAATTTCCATCGGCATCCGTGGGCCGGTGACTGTTCAGTCTGCATTCAGCCTGACCCCTATCGACATCAGCAGCACGCAGATTACCAAAAGCGTGAACGGTGAAGACACCAAAGATGGCAAAAGAAGTTCCGACACGATGGGTATGAAACACCGCGTAGATCAGGGCATCTATGTTTTCTATGGCAGCATGAATCCACAACTTGCGGAGAAAACAAAATTCAGCGACGAAGATGCACAAGCTATCAAAGAAATCTTGCCTAAGCTGTTTGAAAATGATGAATCCAGCGCCCGTCCTGCGGGCAGCATGGAAGTTATCAAAGTGCTTTGGTGGAAACACAACTGCAAATCGGGACAGTATTCCTCATCCAAAGTACACCGTAGTTTGACGGTTCAATCCGATGGAAACATCCAGCTTGGCACACTTGATGGCATGAGTCCTGACGTTATTGATGGCTTCTGATATAGGGGACAATGAATGAGAAGCGATACCCCTCTCTATCTTATGTTAGCCAGCGCAGGCGGTCTGTTGGTGTTTATACTCACCACCGACTGGCCGCGCCATGGCACATTATCTCTGCGCCATGCCGCTTGTTCTTTTGCCAAATCCGCCGGAATCACGCCTGCAACTACCGATACCGGTTGTACTCTGGAAGGAAAATACGACATTGGGTGGAGTTTCACTGAAGTGCGCCTGCCCAACAAACAAAAACTGCTCATCAGCAATGCCGAGATTAGCGGCATAGTGCGAAAATGATTGTTGTGATAGGGTATGCGCAAACACTTAAGCGCACGCAGCATAAGGAGAACACACATGCAATACGCTGACATCATCGCAAGGGAGGCCGATTCGCTCCCCGTGGAAAAACAGGCTGAGGTACTCGATTTCATCGAGTTCCTGAAAGCCAGGCAAAGCCGTGCCACAACTCCCATGACGATTACGGAAATCGAGGCGTTCTTCCGCAGTTTCAAAGTAGATACGAGTGACTACAAGTTCGACAGGGGAGAAGCCAATGCACGCTAAGGTGTTCAGTAACGAAGAGGGACTGCTCCAACAAATGGTACAAACCATCGTCAGTGAAGTCGCACCAGAGACGATTATTCTCTTTGGTTCGCGTGCGCGCGGTGATGCCCGCTCCGATTCCGACGTAGATTTGCTGGTAATAGAAAAAGAACCCTTTTCACCGCAACGCAGCCGTCGTAAAGAGATGGCGCGCCTGCAAATGGCATTGCGAAATCTGCCCCTTTCAAAAGACATTCTCTTGTATAGCCGAGACGAGTTCGAGTACTGGCGGAATTCGTTGAATCATCTGGTTGGGCGTGCAGGACGTGAGGGGAGAGTTTTGCATGGCCGACTTTGAACATGCCCGCGCCCTGTTACGCATGGCGCATAAGGATTTCAATGCACTGACGGGTATGTTGGATAAGGCTTTATTTGCCGATGAAATTTTCGGATTCCATGTTCAACAGGCGGTAGAGAAAGCTTTGAAAGCTTGGCTCTGCGCTTATGATGTTATTTACCCACCAACGCACGATCTGGCGCGCTTGCTGACTCTGCTGGAAAAAGCCGGGGCGGATATTGAAGAATTCTGGCCGCTGGTTCAGTTCACCATTTTTGCAGTTCAGGCACGCTACGAAGAAGGTCTTACCGAGTTGGATGAGCCGATTGATCGTGCTGCCGAAATTCAAAATGTCTCTGACTTGTTAACGCGCGTCGAAAAATTGATTGTCGCAAAATCCCTTGGCTGACGATGATCCCATCATGCTTTCCGCGCTCCAGCATTGGAGTTATTGCCCTCGCCAGTGCGCCCTGATTCATGTTGAGCAGGCATTCGATGAGAACGTCCACACCATGCGCGGCAATGCGGCGCACGAGCGAGTGGATTATCCCGGATTTGAAACCTTCGAGGGTGTACGTGCCGAGCGGGCTTTGCCAGTGTGGTCGGATAAGTTGGGGCTAATCGGCAAATGTGATGTGGTGGAGTTTCATCCCGACGGGCGCATTTATCCGGTGGAATACAAACATGGCAAAAAACGCGAAAAGTCCCATGACGATATTCAGCTTGCCGCGCAGGCAATGTGCTTGGAAGAAATGACAGGCAAGGTCATCACACACGGTGCGATTTATCACCACGGTTCGCGGCGCAGGCGTGAGGTGGCGATTACGCAGGAATTGCGTAACAAGGTGGTAGAGACCGTCAGTGCCATTCGCGCCATGATGAATTCCGGCAAACTGCCATCGCCTGCAAACGATGCGCGTTGCAAGGAGTGCTCGCTGAAAGAAATCTGTCAGCCACAGGTTATCGCTGAACATGCAATACAGTGTGGCCTGTTGCAAAATTTGTTCAAGCCAGAGGTGCTATAAAAATGGCGCGTCATATTCAAAACACCCTGTATGTGATGACCCCGAACTCCTACCTCCATCTGGAGAATGACACCTTGCGCGTGGATGTGGAGCGCGAGAAAAAGCTGCAAGTGCCTCTGCATCATCTGGGCAGTGTGGTGTGTTTGGGCAATATCATGCTCTCCCCCGCGTTGATGCACCGCTGTGCTGATGACGGCATTAGCTTGGTGTTGCTAAACAATCACGGGCGATTCAAAGCGCGGCTGGAAGGCTCAGTATCCGGCAATATCTTGCTGCGGCAGGCACAGCATCGCTTGGCACTAGATGAGAAATTTTCACTGAGCATTGCGCAAAGTGCCATTGCTGGAAAATTACGCAATAGCCGCCAAGTCTTGCTGCGCGGCGCGCGCGAAGCAGGTGATGAAGAAGATAGCAGCATGCTGACAGCCACTGCGGACATGCTTTCAAACTCGTTGCGCAATCTGCCGCACGCCCCCGATTTGGACGTACTACGCGGCATTGAAGGTGATGCGGCAAAAAATTACTTCGCCGCGTTACCGTTGTTGGTTAAGCGCGAGGCACGCGATAAATTCACGATGGATGGGCGTACTCGGCGACCGCCACGCGACCGATTCAACGCGCTTCTTTCGTTTCTCTACTCTATGTTGATGAACGACTGCCGGTCTGCGCTTGAGGCTGTCGGTCTCGATCCCCAGCTTGGCTTTCTGCATACCGTGCGTCCCGGACGAGCCGCACTTGCGCTGGACTTGATGGAAGAGTTTCGCGCTATTTTCGCCGACCGACTGGCATTGACGCTGATTAACCGAGGGCAAATCAGCTCAAATGATTTTGCCGAACGTGAAGGCGGCGCGGTGCTGCTCGAAGGCGATGCGCGCCGTACCGTGGTAGTCGCGTATCAGGAGCGAAAACAAGAAGAAGTAATGCACCCGTTGTTAGAAACCAAAGTACCGATTGGGCTGCTACCATTATTGCAAGCGCGCTTCATGGCGCGCACCCTGCGTGGCGATATGGAAGGCTACCTTCCGTTTCTTTACCGTTAAACACTATGCTGATTATTATCACTTACGACGTTTCCACTGTAACCGCCGCCGGACGCAAGCGGCTGCGCCGTGTCGCAAAAGTTTGCGAAAGCACTGGGCAACGTGTGCAAAATTCAGTCTTTGAGTGCAAGGTCGATCAGATGCAACTAGAAGAATTAGAGCGGCGGTTACTTGATGAGATCGACGAAAAGGAAGACAGCCTGCGCTTGTACCGATTGACGGAACCAGTGGAATTGCACATCAAGGAGTATGGCAAATTTCATGCTGTGGATTTTGAGGGGGCGCTGGTAATATGATGCGCGAACCAATAGCAACGACACAAACGCGGCAGGTTCGCGTTGTGGCTAATATATTGACGAAGGATGATTTTCTGCCTTCGTCGTTTGATTGTGTGAGCTCTCGGAGAGAAGAATGCCGAGGGTTCGCGCAAAGTGCGCTTTTCAACGTTGAAAGTCATAGCGTTGCAAGCGGACTGTAGCGCGCCCTCTCACGAGGGCGCGAGGATTGAAACAAGCAAAAGAAGAATTTGAGACTTAGTTTTATTTTGTAGCGCGCCCTCTCACGAGGGCGCGAGGATTGAAACACAGCATCAGAGGCAGCATATAAA
>JABFRF010000011.1 GCA_013141315.1 Gallionella sp.
CGAACTGGCCTGCACCGCCCAATATACGTGCTTTACAGACCACGCGAATAGGTGGTTTCAGCCGCGCACCTTATGACAGTCTAAATCTCGGTAGTCATGTATCCGATGCACCGTTGGATGTTGCACGTAATCGAATATTGCTCAACACACTGATGCCAAGCGAACCTGTTTGGCTTGAGCAAGTCCATGGCATCGTGGTGGCGAATGCGGATAGCGCGAGCTGCTTGCCGCAAGCCGATGCGTGCATCGCGACACACCGTTCGGCGGTGTGTGTGGTGATGACGGCAGATTGCTTGCCCATATTGTTATGCGATCAACAAGGTACAGTAGTCGGCGTAGTTCACGCGGGCTGGAAAGGGCTAGCCGCAGGCGTGATAGAGGCCGCTGTGCACGCGATGAATGTTCCTATGCAAAATTTAATGGCGTGGCTAGGCCCAGCGATTAGTCAGCAAGCATTTGAAGTTGGAGCGGAAGTTCGCGAAGCCTTTATTGCTGCAGACCCGCAAGCTTTAAATGCATTCCTGGCAGGGAAAAATGGCAGGTGGTTGGCTGACCTCTATGCCTTGGCGCGCTTAAGGCTTGGCGCGCTGGGCATCACAAAAATCTTTGGGGGCGATTACTGCACATATCGTGAACCAGATAAATTTTTCTCTTATCGCCGGGATTGCGTGACCGGGCGTATGGGAACTTTTATCTGGTTGGCGTAATGTCAATTAAGGGGGGGTAGTACACTCGCGGCCAGTTTGCCATCAAGCTTGATCAAATCTACCTCATCTCTCAGGATATGAACGGCCTCGTCGAGTAATACATCCTTGGCATTCTTCTGGGATTTCTCTTCAGCGAGTTCGTCTTTTAGATTGCGCTCACTGGCTTGCAGGCCATCGTCACGGGTTTTGTGCTTGGCATCTGACAAGTTTGCGTCGCCATTTTTTTCCCGCAACTTTTCTTTTGCATCGCGTGCTTCCCGCTCTTTGCGACGCTCATTTAAATTGAGTGAAACAGTGTTGGTTTTGCGGCGCTGTTTGAATTCGGCAATATCTTCCAATAGATATTGGAAGTCTTTATTTTTTCCGACGCGGGTATCGTGACGCGCTTCAAGCAAGGGGAGTAAATCGGATAAATTGCCTGCAGTTTGATAATCGGCCGCATCAATTTTCATCCAAGGCAGGGCGTTATCGTAGCTGGATTCACCGAAACTTTCTTCATCGGACACGGTTGGCAGGCTGATGTCCGGGACGACGCCGCGCAGTTGAGTTGTTCCACCATTGATGCGAAAAAATTGCGCAATGGTCATTTTGAGCTCGCCAAATTTTTGTTTGTCGTTATTCGACATTTCATCCAGATCAATAATCGTTTGCACCGATCCTTTGCCAAAGCTGGGTTCACCGATAATCACCGCGCGACCATAATCTTGCATCGCGGCTGCAAAAATCTCCGAGGCAGAGGCGGAGCCCCGGTTGATCAACACGCCCAACGGGCCGTCCCATGCGACACCCGCTTCGGTGTCGCTTTGTACGCTGATCTCGCCATTGGCGTTGCGTTGTTGCACCACCGGACCTTTGTCGATAAATAGCCCGGTCATTTCGATGGCCTCACTTAACGAACCGCCACCATTGTTGCGCAGATCAATGAGTACGCTATCGACTTTGTCATTTTTGAGTTCCTCCAAAACACGTGAGACATCTCGCGTTGCACTCCTGAAGTTTTTATCACCTTTGCTGCGCGCCTCAAAATCCATATAAAAAGCAGGTAAAGCAATCACCCCCACTTGGTGTGTCACATTGCCGTTTTTGACTTGCAGGATGGATTTTTTAACCGCTTGTTCTTCAAGGTTGATTTTGTCGCGTACCAGAGAGATCAATTTATGTTTGCCATCCGGACTGGAATTGGCTGGCAAAATATCGAGCAATACAATCGTGCCTTTTGCGCCACGTATCAACTCAACGGTATCGTCAATACGCCAACCCACCACATCGGTCGGCACGCTATCTTTGCCCTGACCCACACCTACGATGCGATCACCCACATTTAGCTTGCCGGATAATATTGCCGGGCCGCCTGCCACCAGTTCACGGATGGTGGTGAGTTCATCCTTTTCTACCAGTACTGCGCCTATTCCTTCTAGCGACAGTTTCATTGCGATGTTAAAGCTATCCGATGCTTTGGGTCCCAGATAATTGGTATGCGGCTCGATGGACATGGCATACGAATCCATAAAGATTTGGAACGCGTCTTCACTTTTGTTTTTGTATATGCGTGAAAGCGATTTGGTGTATCGCTTGTCTAGTGTTTCGCGTATCGCTTTGTCATTTTTATTGGCTAATTTCAGTAACAGCCAATCATTCTTGACGCGTTTGCGCCATACATCACGGATTTCAGCTTCTGATTGTGCCCAAGCTTCCTTGCTGCGGGCAAAGTGGTAGGACTCTTTTTCCTTAAAATCGAACCCCGCTTTTAGTAAGCCGCGCGCGTAACTAATTCGGTCAACCATGCGGCGCTCGAACAGATTAAAAATCGCAAACGGAACTTTTAGATCTTCGTTGAAGATCGCGTCATCAAGCTTGGTGCGCGCACTGGAAAAATGGTCGATATCAGCCTGGGTAAAGAATAGTTTTTCCGGGTCCAGGGATTTAAGATAACGATTAAAAATCTGCTCGGACATGGCATTGTCCAATGGCATGGTTTTGTAGTGATAGCGAGTGAGGATGCGCGCACTGGTGTGGGCGGCTTCCGGTTGTTGGGGTTGGGGCAGTAACAAAGGGGGGCGGTCGGACTCCAGCACGGCAGCCTGGGTGGTCGAGCACAGTATCAGTAGTATCCCGAATAGTTTATTTCTTAACATGCAAAAACTCCAAAAAATTTCCGTGCGAGCGAAGGTTGATACTAACCCGAAAGCGGGTAGTAAAATAGCAGCGAAGCTTAGTTACGATCTTACGGCAATAATTCAATTCAAGTTGTAAATAAAGTTAAGTGATGCTAATCCTCGGTTAGATGGCTGACTTTGCTATAATCCGCGCCCTTGTTTTTCTGAATGATTCCCATGACTGTTTTGCTGTGGATAGTTGCGGCCAGCCTGTTAGGCGGCGTACTGAGTGTCGCGTGCGCCGCGCTGTTTGCCTTGAACGCTCGCACGCATTGGGTTAATGCGCTGGTCAGCTATGCGATTGGGGCACTGCTCGGTGCGGTATTCCTGGATATTTTGCCGGAGGCGATCAAACTCAGCGGCAACATCACGGTTTTGAGCGCAACTATTCTGGGCGGCATCCTGTTATTTTTTACGCTGGAGAAGTTGCTGATCTGGCGGCATTGCCACCACGACCATTGTGAAGTACATGACCACGAAGCGCATGAACCGCAAAAATCCCATGCCAGTGAACATGGCGCGCATGGACGCAGCGGTCTGATGATTATGGTGGGCGACACCTTCCACAATTTTGTCGATGGCGTCATCATCGCGGCCGCATTTCTTACCGACATCCATCTCGGCATCGTTACCTCGCTGGCGATCATCGCGCATGAAATTCCACAGGAAGTGGGCGATTTTATGATCTTGCTGCATTCCGGTTATAGCAAGGCGCAAGCACTGTTGCTGAATCTGGTGTCCAGCTTGGCAACCTTGGTCGGTGGCGTGTTGGCGTATTACGCGCTGCAATCCATGCAAGGTTTTGTGCCGACTCTATTGGCTTTGGCGGCGGCCAGCATGATCTACGTGGCGGTGGCTGACCTGATTCCCGGCTTGCATAAACGCACCTCATTACGCGACACCGTTGAGCAAGTAGTGTTAATTGCGCTAGGTATTTCCTCTATATTTTTCGTTAATCTTGCGGTTGGTAACGCTTAGAAAGCAAACATGAACGCACCTCAAAAAATTCCCCAAGTCGGTTTTATTTCACTCGGTTGCCCTAAGGCAACGGTGGACTCGGAACACATCCTCACCCGCTTACGCGCTGAAGGTTATTTAATCTCGAATAGTTATCAAGATTCCGACATCGTGGTGGTCAACACCTGCGGGTTCATTGATAGTGCAGTGGCAGAATCGCTTGAGGCCATCGGCGAAGCTTTAGCTGAAAATGGCAAGGTCATCGTTACGGGTTGTTTGGGGGCAAAGGACGGTGTGGTGCAAGCTGCGCATCCCAGTGTGCTGGCGGTAACTGGCCCGCACGCCACTGATGAAGTGATGGCGGCGGTGCATCAGCATCTGCCAAAACCGCACGATCCGTATATGGATTTAGTGCCGCCGCAAGGCATCCGCCTCACCCCCAAGCATTTTGCTTACCTGAAAATTTCCGAAGGCTGCAACCATCGCTGCACCTTCTGCATCATTCCTTCGATGCGCGGTGATTTGGTCAGCCGCCCGGTGGGCGATGTGATGCAAGAGGCGCAGAATCTGGTGAAGGCGGGTGTGAAAGAATTGCTGGTGATCTCGCAAGATACCAGCGCGTACGGGGTGGACATCAAATATCGCACTGGCTTCTGGAATGGTCGCCCGCTCAAAACGCGCATGACTGAGCTGGCGGTCGCACTCGGTGAGTTGGGCGTGTGGGTGCGCCTGCACTATGTCTATCCGTACCCGCATGTGGACGAAGTGATTCCGCTGATGGGGCAGGGCAAAATTTTGCCGTACCTCGACATTCCGTTTCAACACGCCAACCAGCGCATCCTCAAACTGATGAAGCGTCCGGGCAATAGTGATGGCGTGTTGGCGCGTATCAAACAATGGCGCGAGATTTGCCCCGACCTCACCCTGCGCAGCACCTTCATCGTCGGCTTCCCCGGTGAAACTGAAGCAGAATTTGAAGAGCTGCTCGACTTCCTCAAAGAAGCACAACTGGATCGCGTCGGCGCGTTCAAGTATTCTCCAGTGGAAGGCGCGGTGGCGAATGATTTACCTGACCATATTCCGCCTGATGTACAGGAGGAACGGTTGGCGCGTCTGATGATGTTGCAAGCCGAGATCAGCGAACAACGCCTGCAACGCAAAATCGGCAAAACCATGCAAGTGCTGGTGGATGAAGTGGACGAGGACGGCGCAGTGGCGCGCAGTGCTGCCGATGCACCAGATATTGACGGCTCAGTGTTCATCGAAAATGCCGGGCACTTAACGGTGGGCGATATGGTGACGGTGAAGATTGTTGATTCGGATGAGCATGATTTGTGGGCGGATTTGGTTTAATCGTATATGTGCTGCGCTTTACAGAAATAGATGCCGTGTTACGTTCGGCTAGTTTTTAAATCACACACCCAACCCGCAATGCCGCAAGGGCATTCTCACGAAACAACGGAGCTAAAGTTCCTGCTTCTGAATAAAAGTGCTTGTCCGTGTTTGTAATGAGCGCTTCTCCTAAAATGGGCATAGCGCGTCCGGGAATAGCCTAACAACACACGCCAAAATAAATCTAGCGACCGAGGTTGTCAGTCGCTAGGTTGTTATAGGTTTTTGATGTTCTAAATAAAAGGACTCAGGCCAAAAAACAAGGCTAGGGAAGCACTCAGTAGAGGCGAGCGTGTGTACTACTTTTTTGCTGGCATGGACTCAGTTAATGGCGGCGTAGGTGGCTTTATTTTGCTCGTGTGATTGTGCTTATCGCGCTTGGACTGTTGATGCTTTTTTAGTAACAGTGCTTTCTGTTGCTCATGCAATTCTTTATTGTGCGCAGCCTGTTGTTTCGAAGTTCGGTTGATAGCACTTTCTTTGGTGCTCATTCTGATGTTCCAGATGTTCTCGATCTAAAAGTTTTTCCTCGTCACTACGCCCTTTATCATGAAGTGAGTTACGCTCTTCAGAGGTCATTTTTCCCCACTCGTCCAGCATCACGTTTCGTGTTGACTCGCGTTCTTCAGGAGTCATTTTTTGCATGGTTTCATATAGTGTTTTTTGCTCTTCAGCAAGTTGCCGGGGAGTCATTTCCTTCATTCGCTCAACGATACTTTGCAGTGCAGGAACGGCAGAAGCCGCTTCATCGGCTATTGCGCTGTAGTTGGCTGAAACGAGGAGGCCTATAGTGAGGAGTGCTTTTAAAGGGATGTTCATTGTGGTAATCCTCACAATAATGTGATGAGTGAGACAGCTGCATGATACCGAGGTTGGAGCAGGATAGGTTGTGCAAGTTCCATTTCGTTTGCAAGCGATTAGGGAAGTGCTGATTGAGTCCGTTCGTGGTGAGTATTTTCCGTTCGTCCCTTCGATACACCGCGCTAGGCGCGGCACTCAGGGCGAACGGAAAATGTATCGAACCATAATTTAATAAGGTAAACCCCCGGCTATGCCGGGGGACTCATCAAGGTTTGACCTATACGTCGGTCGCTGTAAATCTTCCATCTCGACTAAGAGAAGGAAATTTACAATGAAAGAATATCAGAGTTTAAGTCATATCCGTTGGGACTGTAAGTACCACATTGTATTCATACCGAAGCGGCGCAAGAAAGCAGTATTTGGGGCATTGCGAAAGCACCTAGGCGAAATCTTTCGGGAGCTTGCGCTGCAAAGGGAATCGAAAGTG
>JABFRF010000102.1 GCA_013141315.1 Gallionella sp.
TTTTTCATGATCGTTCTCCTCTTGTTTGATTGTCGGATTTCATATCTCTTAGTAATTCACCGTAACGTTCACGGTATCCGAATACACACCCGCTGGGGAAGGTAAATTAGTAAGGGGGCTTGTAGCACTTGCTTGTCCGTAAACTGGATGCGGCTGGGCAGCACCATTGCTGGTGTCCGCAACACCGCCACCCCATGGATAGGTACTGGCAAAACCAGAGTCACCCCATGGGGTAATCAAGCCAATATCCGATGTGAGGGCATATACGGCTAGAGATACACCATCAACACTATGTTTCATGCTTCGTGTACCCGTGTTAGGACTGTTCAATCCACCATCCAAGGTTATGGTATAGGGGGTACCCGTTGTGCAGGTAACCGATACATTGCCGCTGGCTGTGCTGTATTGAGTTGCGGTCAAACTACCAAAATTCACGGCGGTGGTGGTGACTGCACAATCTACCGCGACAGTGGCTGAGACGTTCAGTGTTGAAGATGCCACGACCACCGCCTGTGATGCGCCGGAAAAAGCCAGTCCTGCTGCAAGGATGCTGGCGGTAAGTAGGGATTTTTTCATGATGATTCTCCTTTTTATTGATATTCGATTTTCATGTTATTTTTACTGTCGGGTACTTCGCTAGTGCCTACCATTTTTTATCCATTTTTCTCCCCCAATTATTTCGTGTTTATGCAAAAGCACGGCAGCTTGACGTGTCTAGTAAAACACCGTGACGTTAACGATGTCTGTATATGCGCCTGTGGGATGACCAGAAACCACATCAGATGCTCCGTAAACGGTATGCGGTTGAGATAAACCGTTACCGATGTCCGCAACACTTGCACCACGGGAAATGGTATTGGACAAATCGGCATCACCCCATTCACTGACAAAGGGGGTGCTGACCGACGAGAGGACATATTCCACGGCGGCTGTACCTGCAACTTGTTTTAGGTTTCTAAAACCAAAAGCATCCAAGTTCAGTCCTGCGTCCAATGCAATGTGATATGGAACACCCGGTGTGCAGTTAACCGAAATATCACCGTTGGCAAATGTCGTGTTGGTTGCGTTCAAGTTGCCAAAATTCACGGCAGTAGTCGTGACCGTACAATCTACCGCGACAGTGGCCGAAACGTTCAGTGTTGATGAGGCCACGACCACCGCCTGTGCGATACCCGAAAAGGCCAGTCCTGTAGAAAACATGCTGGCAGTCAGTAGAGATTTTTTCATAATTGTTCTCCTCTTGATTGACGGTCTGGTTTTGTGTTCGTTAATAGTTCACCGTGACGGTAACGGTGTCTGAATATGCGCCAGATGGAGAAGCTGTACCAAAAATATCGGCACCTGTTGCTCCTCCGTAAACGGTATGTGACTGAACGACACCATTGCCCGTATCCGAAACACTTGAGCCAGACGGATAGGTATTGGCATAGCCTGCGTCGCCCCATTGATTAGCCAAGCCAATATCTGATGCGAGAAAATATCGTGCTCGGGAAACGCCATCATTAAGACTTGTCATCTGTCTAAATGCATTTGGAATCCCCACTAAGGTCGACCCAGAATCTAGGGTGATGTTATATAGAACACCCGGTGAGCAGGTGACCGAAATATCGCCGTTGCTGGCAGCAGAAAATGAAAACTGAGCCGCGTTCAAATTGCCGAAGTTCACAGGGGTCGTCGTGACCGTACAATCCACCGCGACAGTGGCCGAAACGTTCAGCGTTGACGATGCCACTACTGCGGCATGTGCTACACCCGAAAATGCTAGACCTGTTGCAAGGATGCTGACTGACACGATGGTATTTTTCATTTGGCTGCCCCCCTTTTTTATTTGCTAGTGGTGGGCAGGATACTGCTGAGTAAAATTTACGGCATCACCCGAACGGGTGAAATTCAAGAAATAATTTAAGACGAATAACTCGGAGAAAACTTGATGATAGTGCTGTTTAGATTTGGGTGATCAATCAATCTGTCTAGTCGAAGAGAAGATCAGTTTCATCAGTTGCACGCCTGATGAAACGTGAGTTTTGGCATAAATCGCTTTGAGTTGTGACTTGAGGGTGTTCACGCTGACGGCCAATGTTTTTGCCGTTTCTTCCAGCGTGCAACATTCGGCCATAATTTGAATCGCTTTAACCTCAGCGTTGGTTAATCCATAAATTCTCTTGAGTGATGCAAGGTCGAAGCTGAGTGACTTGCGACCGCTGGTGATAAAAATTATCACGCTTGCTGCTGATGTGGCGATGTCATATTTATTCTGCCGATTTAGCGAAAATAAATTGAGTGTGTAGGTATGGCAATTTTCAATTGCGGGGGGGGTGATAGATCGTGAAAAACTCGCCGTTGATGAAGTGTTCGCTATGAAGGCTTCTTGAATCGCTGCTTGAACATTCTGAGCTACGTGATGATCTGCAAATGTCATACTCTCACATGCTTCACCGTGTTTGATACCTAAGCTGATACCGCTATGCGCCGCTATTTGTTTTCGAGCCGAACGGTTGGCGAACACCACATGGCTGTGCTTGTTAATTAGCAACACTCCCACACGCAATTGATTCATTGCTGCAAAATTGGATTGGACAACCGACTCCATCTCGCGCAGATGACACATCGCAAGCAGTGCGTGTGTCAAATGTGGAAGCAACATGGCGACTTGCTTATTCTCCTCACAAGAAAACGCCCCTTCATTTTCGCCACGGTATAGCGTAAGAATCACCGCTGGCTTTCCGCAGAGAGAGTCCATTCCATAAATGACCCCGGTGAGCGAATGAGCTATTTTTTGTGGTGCCAGATACTCTTGATAAAAATTAGACTTGATTAACTCACAGTGTGAAACGTGTTCATCGCCATTCAGCACATTTCCTTCTTGGTAACTATTGGATTGGATCGCGGCTGAATGCCAAGGGTCTTGATTACGATAATGGGTTTGCCAAAGTTCTATATGCTCGTGAGAAATGCCGTAACTGCAATAAAAGCCGCCTTGATGTTGAGGATGCAGCGGCGTAAAAATAATCGCCTTTGCTGCACCCACCCATTCCGCGATAGATTGAATGACCCGCTCCCATTTCGCGGGTTCTTTAGTGCAAGCATGGATTGAATCAATCAAGCCACTCAAGCTTGCAAGCTCAGTTTGGATATGCGTACTATTGACCATGTCATTGGATTTGTTATTTCGCCTTATGAGCAGCACTTTAAATTACTACGATGTTTTCAGCCACACCTAATATTAAAATCTACATCCAAATAATTTGGATCACCCGTTCATGTGATTTTTGATAAATTACTTTCACGGCACAATCCGAGGGCATTTACAGGACGTACTCAATAAAATGATTTAGTACAGGGCAAATCTGGACAATGGTATTGTTAGCTTCAATATTGAGTTGATGGCAGAGAAACGTGTACTTACAAAATATGGGAGGATTTATGGAAACATCAGAACTCGCTCACTTCAGCGAAGTGGTTGGCATGATCTACGAAGGAGCAACTGACCCCTCACGCTGGACTAAAGACATACTACCTGCGGTGGGCGAATTCCTACAGGCACCCATCAGTGTGATGTTCAATCCACTTAAAATGCCACAGGATGGCGGACTGGCTTTTATTCATGGTATGCCGCAACAGCAGATGGACGTGTACACCACTCACTATTACAAGATTGATGTCCATGCACAAATGGCATTCGCCAAAGGATTAGTATTTGAAGGCAACGTCATTCTCGACACGGATATTCTGCCTCAAGCTCAATTACGTGAAACTGATTACTACAAAGAATATCTGGCTCCATGGGATATAACTTATGCGCTAAATGCAATCGTGTTTGGCGTGAATTCAATCAGCGAAGCTCCTGCGTGCGTAATAGCAAACTGGCGACGAAGTAACGGAATGCCCTACTCCGAAGGTGATCGCGATAAGTTGAAATTATTGGTGCCGCATTTGTCGCGTTCCTTGGGAGTCATGCAACGTATCCAATCAGCAGAGTTGACGGCCGCCTCTACTTTGGCGGCACTGGATCGCCTGCCTATGGGTGTTGTGCTGGTGGATATGCATAGCGAAGTAACCTTCGCGAATCATTCAGCGCATCGTATGTTTGAAATGGGCGATGGCCTGCGTTTGCGCAAGCTGTCCGATACGGCTGGACTAGGAAGGTTAATCGCAGATAGTGATGCGCATAGTCAAGCCATCCATTCAGCGATTCTAGCGACAGTTAATCGCGATCCCTATGCTACAGAACACTTTTCAAAGTACGTAACTGTTCCGCAAACATCTCGACTTACCTGTTATACCTTACAGTTTTCTGCACTTGGTAATCACCACGAATACAATACTGGCAATAATGCTCCAGCTGCGATTATTTTCATTGCGGATGGACATCAAAGTGAAAAGGTTAATCCTGAAATATTACGCGGCACATATGGACTGACCAATGCAGAGGCACGAGTAGCGTTAGTTTTGATGGAATGTGCCACCTTACAAGAAGTGGCGGGTTGCATGAACACTAGCATTGATACGGTGCGTACACACACCAAACAGATTTACGCCAAGCTGGGTGTCGATACTAGAGCTCGATTCGTCAAGCTGATGATGGGGCTGGCTAGCTCACGGACTTGCTGAGTGCAACTGTGAGGTATCATTTAATAAGCACCCATATTGAAAATTAAAATCTTATTCTCACTTTTTCCAAGTTCTGCTTGTGGCACGTTTAAGTTTAACACTCCTCTGGATTAACTTCCTGCAAGCAGTCGTTTAGCTTTCTCCTGCAAACACATTCTATCTTCGACTTGAATTCTCTACGCTCGGAGCGAACGGCTCACAAAATTTATTGATACCACGCTGGAAATTGTTTGCGCAGTTGTTCCAACTTGGGTTTGTCATGCACCACGATGTAAGGCTGATAAGGATGCAGTGCCAAATAATTTTGGTGATGATCTTCAGCTGCATAGAACTGCTTTAACGGGACAATTTGGGTGACGATGGGCGATGAATAGGTTTTTGCAGCGGTGAGTTGTTGTATGTAATTTTGCGCCTGTTGCTGTTGCACGGGTGTCGTGTAAAAAATCGCTGAGCGGTATTGCGTGCCTGAATCGGGACCTTGAAAATTAAGCTGAGTTGGATTGTGTGCAACGCTAAAAAATACTTTCAGTAGATGCAGGTAGGAAACTTTTGCTGAGTCAAAACGCACTTGCACCGATTCCGCATGACCTGTTGTGCCTTCGCTAACCATTTCGTAATGCGCCGTTTTTGCTTCTCCGCCTGAGTAGCCAGACACCACTTCGGTTACGCCTTTGACGTGCTTGAACACCGCATCCACGCCCCAGAAACAACCGCCAGCGAATACGGCGGTTTGTTGTGCGGCATGACTTGCTTGAGCTACAAGCAAGCTAAAAACGATAATGAGTTTGAGTAAGATTTTATGCATGGTACTTCTCCTTAAATTTCACTACGACACTGCCCTCCCCCTGACAAGGGGGAGTTGGAGGGGGTTTTTTGCCAGAATTCCAACCCCTCCCAGCCTCCCCTTATCAGGGGAGGAGCGAATCAGCTTCACACCAAGGTTCTGCTTAACCAAACGTAAAAGCAAATGCTTCTGCCTCGGCATCTAAAAATTCAATCTTGAATGTATGCTCGCGGGTGTCACCACTTTGCCGAATCAGTTGAAATAGCCGCTGTTCTTTGATAACGCCATTGCCCTGAAAGTCAATATCCACGCCATGCTCCGCGCCAGGTGCAACACCATCTATAGTGACTTTGAAGGTGATCGCTTTGCCATTGCGTGAGCCTAATACCAAGTGCAAATCACGTCCGTAAAAACGATAGCTGATTGCGCCGCCCGATTTTTTCAACAGTGCGGATTGATCGCCAATTTGCCAGTCGCCACTCAACGCCCATTGGTTGAGTTTGAGCGATGTCGGTGCGCTGTACTGATGAGTGACATCTTTGCTGATAGCTTCATGCGAGCTGAAATTTTGTTGGCGGGTGTAACCTAAATACGTTTCTGGTGAGCGTCCGGTTTTGTCTGACATCGCAGCAGCAGTTGAACCAGAACCAGCCACTTTTACCAGATCGCTGGCTACTGCCAGCTCGCCGTTATGCGTTTCTTTGAGCAAGCTTTGTATCATCTGCTCGGTTTCTGGATACGCGCCTTCACCAAAATGCTCGTGGCGAATTTTACCTTGCGCGTCGATCAAATAATGCGCAGGCCAGTACTCATTTTTGTAGGCGTTCCAAATCGCATAGTCATTGTCCATCGCCACAGGGTAAGTGATGCCTAAATCATGAATCGCTTGCTCAACATTGTGCTGATCTTTTTCAAAGGCAAACTCAGGGGCGTGTACGCCGATGATGACTAAACCTTGGTCACGATATTTTTCATTCCATGCTTTGAGGTAAGGCATCGTGCGCAAACAAT
>JABFRF010000032.1 GCA_013141315.1 Gallionella sp.
ACCAACACCAACAGTGCTACCATAAAAGGAAGTTGCCCGATGCCCCCTGCCAGAGCATAGGTTGCTATTTTACTCATGCCCAATTGAGCACCACCCAAAAGTATGAAGGCGGTAAAGGTACCAGTGACCAAAAATAGGATCAGGAAAAGCCGTGCGCGTTTTGCCGCCAATAAATTATGGCAACGTACAAAATGGGAAGGTTCGCTGGTGAGAGACTGCTTGGCCTTGAATATCACAAATCCCAACGAAGACAAAGAAAGTACCACCATTGCGATGAGTGGGATGTAAGTGGATTTAATCATGCCGATGGCTAGCACAAAGATGAAAACATGAATGACGATAAAGTCGAACAACAGAACTGAGTGCAGTTGTTTTGCGCGTTTGATTTCTGCTTCGCTGGCTTGGAACTCCATGGTGGATGATCTCCGATAAAAAATTAGGTTGCGGATAATCTGCTCAAGCTGCTGTATTGTCAAACTGGCTTGAGCAAATGAGTCAGGTCAGTTTGGAGTAGCTCCGCTTAAGCCATCTTGCACAGCAAATTATGTGCTGACCTTTTAAACACAAACCCCGCCATACGGGCGGGGTTTGTTTGCGTCTAAATACAAACTTGCTATTACTTGATGCTGGAAGCGTACAACGCTGCGCCAACCCCAATTACGACAGCAAGCACAACTACATAGATTAAAAAGTCGCTACTCATTTTGATTATCTCCAAGTTATTTATGACGGCTTAGCCTCAAAGTTTTGGGCGGGAATAAGGTTTGCAACCCAGCCGTAATTTAGCATAGTTTTTTTCAGGAAAAAAGCACTAAATTGACTTTAAATGTCAGTGAGCGCGATTATCCCCAACATTTTAGTTTGCTTGGATATCCTGAAGCTGGTGAGGAATGTCATCCGCTATAATCCACGTATATAAATTGCGAGAGAAATATGAAAAAGTTTGTGAAGCTGGGATTGTGGAGTGCGGGTTGTGTGCTGAGTCTTGTGATGGTGGCGGTTGCTTATGTGGCGTCGACATTTAATCCCAATGACTACAAAGCAAAAATCATTCACATGGTAAAGGAAAGTAAGCAGCGCAATCTGCATCTGGATGGCGACATCAAGTTGTCTTTCTTCCCTAATATCGGTGCGAATTTAAGCAAGGTGTCGTTGTCTGAAGCTAACAGTGACAAAGAATTTGCGGCGATGGATTCTGTGCGCGTTTCGTTGGCATTCATACCGTTGTTGCGCAAACAAATGGTGGTGGACGAAGTGACAATGAGCGGGCTGCAGGCCACGTTGGTTAAGTATAAGGACGGTACGACGAGCATTGATAATTTACTCAGCCAAGATGAAAATCCAGCCGGTCAGCAAGACAATCAGCCAATGAAATTCGACATTGCTGCTGTGACGGTGGCCAATACAAATTTAACTTATTACGATGAATTGAGTGGCGCGCAATACGCGATTAAAAATTTAACCCTCAAGACGGGGCGCATTGCCAATGGTGTGGCTAGCCCGATTGATTTGGCTATGGGTGTTCAGGCGAATCAACCTAAGTTAGACATCACGACCCAACTCAAAACTAAACTCACTTTTGATGTAGATAAACAGCAATATCGTTTGCAAGATATGAATTTTCAGTTGGCTGGCACAGCACTCGATATGAGTGATTTGAAGGTGAAGGCCAGCGGAGACGCAAATGCGGATTTAGCGAAAAATGAATTTGGTGCGCAAAAATTGACGCTAAATGTGAGCGGTAACAAAGCTCAGGAAAAGTTTGAAGCTAAACTCGACGTGCCTGCATTGAGTATGACTAGCGATAAATTTTCCGGCGAACACATTGTTTTGAAAGCCAATATCCAAGCAGCTCTCGGTAACATCATTGCCGCACTCAATATGCCTAAACTAGAAGGCAATGCGCAATCGTTCAAGATTGGCGGGCTGACATTAGATGTGGATATGAAGCAAGCTGAACAAGCATTCAAAATTAAAACCAGTGGGCAGGTATCGGGTAATTTTAAAACACAGCAATTTAATTTGAATGAGCTGAACGTGGCGGTGAATGCGACAGGCGATAAGCTGCCGAATAAATCGGTGAGTAGTGAGATGAAGGGCAACGTGCAAATCGACGCGCTCAAGCAAAACGTGCAAGCGAACTTTGGGGGCGGCTTGCTGCAAAGTCAGATTAAAGCCAGAGTAGGCGTGAGTAATTTTGCGCAACCCACGATTAAATTTGATGTTGAGCTAGATCAACTTGATGCAGATTTGTATTTGCCTAAAGCAATTGCTGAGCCAACTAAAGCCGCTGAACCAGAATCGCCGCTTGATTTGTCCGGTTTACGCAAGCTCAATATCGACGGCAGTTTGCGCATAGGTGCATTAAAAATAATGAACGTAAAGTCGAGCGAGCTGCGTGTGGATGTGCAAGCGAAAAATGGCCTGGTGAATGTGGATCCGATTTCGGCAAATTTGTATCAAGGTCACGCGAACGGAAGTCTCAGTATCAATGCGCAGGCTGTGCCTATCATTCACATCAATCAAAATTTGAACGATGTAAACGTGGCGACCTTGGGTAAAGATGCGGCAAATTTTGATACGCTGGAAGGCAAAGGAAATGTCGGTATTAATCTCGTTTTGCAAGGTAATATGATTAGCGAAATGAAGAAGACCGTGAATGGCAGCCTCTCGTTAAACCTTGTGGATGGAGCGATTAAAGGCATTAACATTGCAAAAAAAATGCGTGATGCGAAAAGTTTGTTAGGTGCTAAATCACAAAGTCAGTCCGCCAATAAAGAGGAGAAAACGGATTTCAGTGAATTGAAGGCAAGCTTCAAAGTGACGAATGGCATTGCACATAACGATGACTTGTCGATGAAATCACCGCTGCTGCGTTTGAGTGGCAACGGCGACATTAACATCGGAAATGACAGCATCAACTATCTTGCTAAAGCGACGTTGGCAAAAACCTTGGAGGGGCAGGGCGGGCAAGATAGTGTGCGCGGAGTGACTGTGCCAGTGCGGGTTAGCGGCCCTTTCATTGATTTGAAATATGGCTTAGATTTTAATGCGATGGTGAGCGATGAAGCCAAGCAAAAAGTAGAGGCGGCGAAAGTGGCAGTACAACAAAAAGTTGATGTGGCGAAAGAAGCGGTTAAGCAAAAAGTTGAAGTTAAAAAAGAAGAAGTGAAAACGCAAATTCAAGATCAACTCAAGAATAGTCTCAAGGGATTGTTCAAGTAGTGGCTGCCAAAAAAGCGAGTTTTGCGCAGCGGTTGATTGCTTGGCAACGTACTCACGGTCGCCACGACTTGCCATGGCAGGGTGCAGATGCATACCGCGTATGGCTTTCAGAAATCATGTTGCAGCAGACGCAGGTGGTTACGGTTATTCCTTATTACCAACGCTTTGTCACATCGTTCCCAACTATTGCCGCGCTTGCTGCTGCCACCGAAGAGCAGGTATTGGCACACTGGAGTGGTTTGGGCTATTACGCCAGAGGCCGCAATCTGCATCGTGCCGCGCAACTCATCGTGGAAAAACATCACGGGGAATTTCCGCAAGTATTCGACGACATTATTGCGCTTCCGGGCATCGGGCGCTCAACCGCCGCCGCTATTTGTGCCTTGGCATTCCATCAGCATCACGCCATATTGGATGGCAACGTGAAGCGGGTGTTGGCGCGATATTGCGGTATTGCCGGTTGGACAGGAGACAAAAAAATAGCGGCCCAGTTATGGCAGCAGGCAGAAGCATTGTTACCCGAGCGCGATGTTGCTATTTACATCCAAGCCCAAATGGATATGGGCGCGACGCTATGTACTCGCAGCAAACCGAAATGTTGTGAGTGCCCGGTACAAGGAAGTTGCGTCGCTTTTCAAACCCAATGTGTAAGCGCGTTGCCCACGTTACGTTTGCGGAAGGCTATACCGGAAAAACACACCACGTTGTTATTGCTGATGCATGGCAACAATATCTTGCTGGAGAAGCGCGCGCCACAAGGTATCTGGGGCGGCTTGTGGTGTTTGCCGCAATTGGATGATGGCAATGGGCTGGTATCCGATTATTTGCAGCACAACGCTTTGGAGGTGAGCGAAAGGATAGAGTTGGCCGAGTTTACTCACACCTTCACTCACTATAAATTACACATCACCCCCGTGCTGTTACGAGTGGCAAATCAACCATTGCAAATAAATCAAGCAGACAGGGTGTGGCTGGATGCGGCTGAAGCGTTGCAAGGTGCGATACCTACGCCAGTGCGCGAATTGTTAAAACGATTGCCATCGCATCACTAATTTTGCTCTTCCATGTCACTTCTGGACTTTTTGAGCTGGGTTAATTTTTCTTTTGTATAACCCCGCCAAATGTTGTTTTTCATTCCATTGACGTAGTTATCAAGTGTTTTCATGAGCATTTTATCATTGGCCACATCATAGGTGCCAAGTCGCTGCATCGTTTCAAAAACCACCATCAAATCCCTAATGTTCGCTTCTGTTGGATTGCGGCTTAACTCGCCCAATATGGGGAGGATAGCAGCTTGGCCAAGTTCGGCGATCGGACGCGATAGCACCGGTGCGGGTGGCGTGATAGCTTGCATGCCATACAGGTAGATCTTGATCTGATCGGGTATGGCGTATTCAGCAAACCTGGTACCCGCTTGGTCGTATTCCTTGTCAAAAAAATTACTCTCCATTTGATTGGAAGCACACCCGCTCATGACGAGCAGCAGACAGCAAATCGTAGCGTAGATAAAAGCGCGAGTTGATGAAACAGGTGGGGTGTTACTAATCATGTCTATTCTGCCCAAGGCTTGATCAAGGTTTGCGCCACACCCAGATGATCGAGAATGCGCGCCACGACGAAATCTACCATAGATTGGACGCTTTGCGGATGATGATAAAAACCGGGGTTGGGCGGCATGATGACCGCACCGGCTTGGGCAAGTTTGAGCATGTTCTCCAGGTGGATGGTGGAGAATGGCATTTCGCGTGGCACAAGGATGAGGGTGCGCTTTTCTTTGAGCATCACATCGGCGGCGCGGGCAATGAGATCATCGCTGACCCCACTGGCGATTTTCCCTAGCGTACCCATCGTGCAGGGGCATATCACCATCGCATCACCGGGGTTAGAGCCAGAGGCCATCGGTGCGTACCAGTCCTGAATGCCGAATACTTTCAATTCTCCATTGAGTTGACCTAATCGTTCTGCTAGAAATTTTTCGGCATCTTGTGGGCGGTTGGGCAACACAAAATCCATTTCCTGTTTGGCAACAATTTGTGCTGCTTGCGAATAGACGAGATGCACGCGCTGACCGCTTTGCAATAGGCATTCTAAAAGTCGCATACCGTAAGGCAAGCCAGATGCGCCAGTGAAGGCAAGGGTGATTGTTTTCATAAGTTCATTCCGCTCAGATCAACGCGATAAGTGCTCGAACCATCCGCGTTGAGGGTGCGGGTCACGCCTTGGGCAAGATGTTCTGTGCAGTCACCTTTCAGGTTGAGAAAGGCATCGCTGTGGGTTAAGCCTGTCCTGAGTTCAGTCGAAGGGCCGTTGCTGCCCAGAAGTGAAGCACCGGTATTGGCATTGAGTAATGCCACCTCGAATGCGTCAGAAGGTGACAAGCCACTGCCGGAGGCAGTGCCGTTTACCCCCTCGCCCGCTTGCGGGAGAGGGTTGGGGAGAGGGAGTGTGCCATCCAAAGCCGTACCAGACAAAGTGAAGCTCAGGTAACGGTCGTTGGCGTTGACCATGAACACTTGGCTGAGGCGGGTTTGGGTGGTGGAGATTTCGTTGAGCGTTGCAAAACTAGCAACCGTTCGCCCTGAGCCTGTCGAAGGGTCGGTAACAAAGGCGGAAGGAGTGAAAGTCACGCTTCCTTGGGTTGCCCAGCCTGCCTGTCCTGAGCCTGTCGAAGGGGCGTTACTCAAGCTGCCGTTCACTAAGGTGCTGTTGGCGGCGACATCGTATTGGGTCATCGTGCTGTTGTTGAGTACGGCATTCAGTCCGCCGTAACGGTTGCGTTGTAGTAGTCCTGCGATAACCAGCGACTTGGCGGGCGTTGTTTGCTCGCCTAGTCGAATGGCTAGTTGTTCCTCCAAGGCAAGGCTCATGCCACCCAAAGGCAGGGATGGGAATGGTACGTTGCTTGGGTTTTGCCCTTGTCCCCTCGCCCCTTGGGAGAGGGCTAGGGTGAGGGAGGTGTCTGTGGCAACGGTCGCTCCCTCACTGATAGAACTACTAGCCATCTGACTAGGCTGTCCAACTACGCCAGCCAAGTCATTGG
>JABFRF010000198.1 GCA_013141315.1 Gallionella sp.
GGCGATGTAAAAAGATGGTGACTGAAGCGATGGTGATGTGTGTCAGTACAAGGGTGGTGACGACGTAACCCCACCAAGGCAAATCTAGAAATCCTGTCAGCATGAGCAATTCCTTGCGTTATAAATGCGATGAGTTGGCGTTAGTGTAGCATCGATTAGTGTTTGTTAAATTCGCTCTAAAACGGCAGCAAAAAATCCGTCGGTGTTGTGCAAATGCGGGCGCAGTTCTAAGTAATCGCCCATCGTTAAATCAATTTTTAATTGCTGTAAAACTTCGCCTGCGGGACGTAATACAAAATCAGGATGCGCGGATAAAAAGGCCTGCACGATGTCTTGATTCTCTTCAGGCAAAATGCTGCACGTGGCGTAAACCAAGCGTCCGCCTTTCTTCACCAAGCGGCTGGCTGAGGCGAGGATGGCGGTTTGTTTTTGCGTGAGTTCCTCGATGCTGCCGGGTGATTGGCGAAATTTCAAATCAGGATTGCGGCGTAATGTGCCGAGTCCACTACACGGTGCATCGACCAATACACGGTCAATTTTCCCCGATAATCGTTTTACTTTGAGATCGTTTTCGTGCGCGATGAGCATAGGCTGAATGTTGCTCGCGCCGGAACGCTTGAGGCGTGGCTTGAGGTTGGCGAGGCGTTTTTCCGACACGTCCATCGCGTACAAACGGCCTTGCGAATTCATCAACGCCGATAGCATCAGTGTCTTGCCGCCTGCACCCGCGCAAAAATCCACTACCATGTCAGTGCGTTTTGGTGAGACCAAAAAGCCTAGTAATTGGCTGCCTTCATCCTGAACTTCGACTTTACCTTCAGTAAATAACGCATCTTTGTTTAGTGGAATTTTTTCTTTGATGCGAATACCGAGGGGAGAGTAGGGCGTTGCTGTCGCTTCGATTTTTTGCAGTTGTAACTGCTGCAATACTTCCTCGCGTTTAGCGAATAGCGTGTTGACGCGAATGTCTAACGGCGCGCCTTGCTGCATCGATTGCCCGATGGTGAGGATGTCGGCATCCGAGTAAGTCGCGCGCATCTTTTCGACTAGCCAATCCGGCAATTCGGCTTGGATGGCTAACGATAAGGTTTCCAGCTTCACGCCCTTAACAGTCGCTAGCCATTCTTTTTCATCGCGTTGTAATACGGGTTCGATTTCACGTAAATTGTAACCACCAAAGCGAATCAAATAAGCCAGTGCCATCCGGCGCGGCGTAGCTTTTTCACCGCAAGTATGTTCCAGCAACATGCGATGGCGTAACGTGCCAAACACTGCTTCCGCTACAAAGGCGCGCTCGTTCGAGCCGATGCGTTCTTGTTGGAAAAAATAGCGCAACGTGGTGTCGGCGGGATGCGCCAGCGGCAAGATGCTGCGCAAGGCAAGGATAGCAAGGTCTAGGCGGTATTCAGTGATGAGCATAATTTTTATTGGGAGGGTGTGACGATGAATTGTTGCGGGTAGTGTAATGGTTATTTATCGGCGACACGAATATCTGCGATGACAAATTCTTCTATTGTTTCCTCTGCTTCATTTGCAAGACGAAATTTTACGGGCAGCATGCGATATTCCGGCGCGAGCCAAATTTCAAAAAACGCGGTTTGACGTTCGTGCATTTGTCGTAAGTGTCGCGCTTGTACTTTACCCATCGGCGTATCCAAGTCGTCTATAGCGCCGATTTCAATTTGCTGGGTGGTAAGTTGTTCACCATCACTAATGGGCAGTGGAAAAAATTCGCCGTTGAACGGTATCTGCGAGAGTTGATACATGAAGCTCAGCATGTCTTGCGATTCAGCGATAAGTGCAATTTTATTCCCGTTAGGAAGGTGGAGTGTTCGGTTGACCCAATCAAAGCGTGTCTCCAAGCTTTTTACGTGGCTGGTAGCGATGGTTTCTTCTTTGAAAAATTCCGGTTGCAAGCCATGCTCGCCAAATTTTCCCTCACTGGTTTGCATAAAGTTTTTAGCTTTTAATAAACCAGTGAGCGTGGTGGTTTTGGTCTCGGCGTGTAGCGTGTAACGATCCTGTTCCACATCCAGTTGATGATGCACTTCACCGACTCTACTTGCGTTTACGCCTTGGTAGGCAATGAATGTGAGTTGCACATGTTTAGGGAAAAGTTTGTCAGTTTTTGAGGCGCGCATTTTTTTCATCGTCACGGCAGCAAGCGGAGCGGAAGCTGCCAGCGTGCCATTTTCACCGATGGCAATGGGGCTGTCGGGTGCCGGCTGGGCACTGGATGCTTCAATCGGTTTTTCTACGTTTTCTAGCCTAACGGTGAGCGGTGGCAAATCTACTTTGGCGTGGGGAAATTTGATATAGGGCAGCCATAAAACGATGGCATGCACAAATGCGGAAATAGCGATGGCAAAGGCGATGCGGCGGACGGGTGTGTTGAGAAAGCGAATCACGGCACGAAGTCGATTTTGGTCAGCACCTGCGTGAGCTGGTCGCCGTCCCGATCTGTGACTATCATTTTGTAGGGGAAATTATTGTGTTCTGCCGCCAGCCAAATCTCAGTCTTGCTCGCATCCGCTTCAGGTGCGCTGACTAAATAGATCGCTTTAAATGTACCGAGTGGAATGGTCAGATTTTGATTGGGTGTGATGCGATAGTTGTATACATCCAGCTTGCTGCCGTTGGTCATGTTAAAGCTGAGCGATGTGACATTTTCCAATGGCAGAAACATAAATTGGTACATTGCGCTCAAGCGGTCTTGTGTGCCATTGGGCAAAGCAAAAACACTATTTTGTGGTTGCTGGGTGAGCGTTAGTTCTTTGCTATTCCAGTCAAACTCGGCGCGATGATTTTTTGCTTCTTCTCCACTGCGTAAGTCACTAAAATTCAACGGCTGCAACCCTTTATCTGTCACCAGCCCATTGCTTTTGATGTTGATTTTTCCTGGTCGAAATAAAGCCAGAAGACCCACTGCGCGGGTGGTGCTGGTAAGCGTGTAATGATCTTTGTTGCGTGTATAAGTCTCAGAAATTTGGCCAACCTTAAGGCTGCTTTTGTAAATTTCATAAACGGCTTTAACACTACTCGGCGGTGCAGCGAAGGCTGTGTTTGCAACGCATAACATCAGCCATGCAATCAGTTTAAAGGTGACTTTCATGCTCATTCGAGTCCGGGTGAAATCAACGCATGACCGATTTGTTTGTGAGTTTGGAATTCGACTTTGCCATGCACATTCAAACTGATTTGCTCGTTGCATAACCAGCTAATGGCTTGTGGGTAAACGCGATGCTCCTCTTGTAACACCCGCTGCGACAAAATTTGCTCGGTATCGTTTGCCAAAACAGGCACCGCCGCTTGAATAATAATCGGGCCGTGATCGAGGTCAGGCGTGACGAAGTGCACCGTGCAACCATGTATCTTTACGCCATCCTGCAAAGCTCGCGCGTGAGTGTGCATCCCCGCATAGGCAGGTAGAAGCGAAGGATGAATGTTGATGAGTTTGCCGTGATAATGATGCACAAACGTGGCGGTAAGTATGCGCATAAACCCTGCAAGCACCACGAAGTCTGGTTGATAGGCATCGATGGTTTTTGCCAGCATCGCATCAAAATTTTCACGATCCGCATAATCGCGGTGCGCCACCACATGCGTTGCAATACCGTGTTTTTGTGCCGTCTCTAGGCCAGTCGCATCAGCGCGATTGCTGATGACGGCGGCGATGGTGCAAGGTAGCTTGGCTTCCAGTAGGGCTTGCATGTTGCTGCCACGACCGGAGATCAGGATGACAATTTTTTTCATTGGCGGTTACAAACGAACATTACTTGTCCGCAGATTACACAGATTCACACCGATTAAAAATTCACTACCGACAATTTTTTGAATTGGAAATACATCCATGAAATTTATTCCTACTTAAAATCTGCGCCAATCTGCGTAATCTGTGGATGAATAGGTTTTAACGAACCTGCGTTTGATGTTCGTCGCCAATGCGCGCACGTATCACGCCAATCGCAGTGGCGGTTTCTCCTGCCGCATTGAGTTGCGCAATCGCTGCCGCCGCATGTTCTTTTGCCACGACAACGACCATGCCGATGCCGCAGTTAAAGGTGCGATACATTTCTTGTGGTGCGACATTGCCTTGTTCTTGCAGCCAGTTGAACAGCTTGGGCATCTGCCAAGCGTGACTATCAATGTCGGCTACAACATTGGCTGGCAAAACACGCGGCACGTTTTCGGTGATACCGCCGCCCGTGATGTGCGCCATGCCTTTAATCGTCATACTTTGCATCAGTGCCAGCAAAGGTTTCACATAGATGCGCGTCGGTGCCATGATGCAATCAGCCAGTGTGCGTTCGCCATCGAACTTGGCATTTAGATCGGGCTTGCTACGTTCAATAATCTTGCGTACCAGTGAATAGCCATTGGAATGCGCGCCGTTAGAAGCCAGCCCAATCACCACATCGCCAGCGCAGATATCGTTACCCGTGATAATGTTGGCTTTCTCCACCACGCCCACGGCAAAGCCAGCGAGATCGTATTCGCCAACGGGATACATGCCAGGCATCTCGGCTGTTTCGCCGCCTATCAGCGCGCAACCTGATTGTTCGCAGCCCGCCGCAATGCCTTTGATAACCTCAGTGGCGGCATCAACATCCAATTTTCCGCAAGCAAAATAATCAAGGAAGAACAAGGGTTCTGCCCCTTGCACCAATATGTCATTGACGCTCATGCCAACCAAATCAATACCCACCGTGTCGTGCCGATTCAATTCAAATGCGAGCTTGAGCTTAGTACCCACGCCATCCGTGCCGGAGACCAAAACAGGTTCGCGATATTTTTTGGAAATCTCCACCAATCCGCCAAAGCCACCAATGCCGCTCAATACTTCAGGGCGCATGGTGCGCTTGGCAAAGGGTTTGATGTTTTCGACCAAGCGGTCACCCGCGTCGATGTCCACTCCCGCATCGCGGTATGAAAGCCCAGAATGGTTGGCTGATGTCGGGTTATTCAAGTTGAGTTCTCGCTTTCTTCACGTTAGAGTGCTGCATAATTTTTCGACGCGAATTTTACCCGAAATGACCCTATCCCGCTTTGCTGTTGTGCAGTGGCTATCCGTTGCGGTGGTGCTGGCACTATTGTTGTACCTATTGAGTGGCATCCTCACACCTTTTGTGGCGGCGGCTATCCTTGCCTATATTTGCAACCCCTTGGTGCAACGTCTATGTAAGTGGAATGTGCCGCGAGCATTAGCCGTTGTGCTGGTGATGGCAGGCTTGCTGTTGCTGTTTGCCGCACTACTGTTGATTATGTTGCCGTTACTGCAAAAGGAAACCAGCTTGTTCATCACGCGTTTGCCGGAATGGATAGACGCGGCGCGTGCGAATTTTTTACCGCGTCTGCAACAGTGGTTTGGCGCAGGCTTTCAAATTGATAGCGAAGCCATCAAAAACATTTTAGTCACGCATTGGCAAAGCGCGGGCGGCGTGGCAGCCAAGGTGTTGCCTTGGTTGGGCAGCAGTGGCGGGGCGATTGTGGCGGTGTTGATTAACTTGTTGTTGATCCCGCTGGCGATGTTTTATTTGCTACGCGATTGGAATAGTTTGATAGCGCAAATCGACCATCTTATTCCGCGTCATTGGTATGCAAAAGTGTCAGAGATCGCTACCGAAGTGGACGGCATTCTGGCGGAATTCTTGCGCGGGCAAATCTCCGTGATGTTGCTGATGAGCGTTTATTACGTACTGGTGTTGTGGCTGGTCGGGCTGGAGTTCGCGCTACCCATAGGCATCGTTGCGGGCATGTTGGTTTTTGTGCCTTACCTCGGCATGGTGACAGGCCTGGTGTTAGCCACGCTGGCAGCGGCGATGCAATTCACCTCATTCAGCAGTGTGATATTGGTCTGGGCAGTATTCGGCGCAGGGCAATTGATCGAAGGCATGTTCATTACGCCTTGGCTGGTGGGTGAACGCGTTGGGCTGCATCCACTGGTGGTGATATTTTCTTTACTGGCATTCGGGCAATTATTCGGCTTTTTTGGCGTGTTGTTAGCGTTACCTTTGGCGGCAATTTTGTTGGTAACTTTGCGTCATGTAAAAGCGTGGTATCTGACAAGTAGTATGTATCAAAAACCATGAGCCAGTTGTTATTAGCCATCACGCCAGAGCATCAACCGACCTTAGATAATTTCGTGGTCGGTCACAATCTTGAGCTGCTTACCGCATTGCGTCAGGCTTTGTCTGGCGGTGGAGAACGGTTCTTTTATCTGTGGGGCGAGGCGGGCAGCGGCAAAAGCCATCTGCTGCAAGCCTTTATTCAAGCCGCGTCCGAGGCACATCACAGCACCGCCTATGAGCTAGGCAACGTGCCGCCGATAGCAGAAGTGGTAGCGATGGACGAAGTCGAGCAATTGGATGATGCGACACAAATCGAGTTATTCAACCACTACAACCAACTACGCGATAACGGTGGCATATTGTTGGTGAGCGGTAGCGTTTCACCGTTGCATTTGAAATTGCGCGACGACTTGCGCACCCGCTTGGGCTGGGGCTTGGTGTATCAAGTGCATAGTCTCAACGATGAAGAAAAATCCTTGGCATTAGCGCAACATGCTCACGCAAAAGGCTATGCCTTGTCGCAAGAAGTCACGCAATATCTATTGCGCCACGGACGACGCGACTTGCCCAGTTTGATTGCGGTGCTGGATGCGCTGGATGAACACTCAATGCGTTTGCATCGCGCACCAACCGTGCCGTTACTAAAAGAAGTTTTACAGCATAAATGAAAGCTCTAAACATTCGTCATTCCCGCGCTGCGTGTGCTGTTAGGGCTTCAGCCCTTTACAGCCACGGTGTATCCCTTGCGGATGAAAGCGGGAATCCAGCGTTTTTATTTAACTGGACTCCAGCTTTCGCGGGAGTGACAAAAGTGAGTTATTCCAAATCTCAAACAATTAGGATCTGAAATGAACCTGGCACTATTCGATTTAGACAACACTCTGCTCAACGGCGACAGCGATTTTGAGTGGTCGCAGTTTTTAATCCGCATCGGCATTCTCGACCGCGAATTATTTGAAGTACAAAATCTCGCCTTCTACGAACAATACAAGGCAGGTACGTTGGATATTCAGAAATTTCTCGATTTCCAACTCAAACCTTTATCGCGCCATCCGCGTATAACCTTGGACGAATGGCATCAACAATTCATGCGCGAAAGCGTCATGCCCATGATTACCCAACCCGCACGTGAGTTGGTCAAACAGCATCAAGCGGCAGGCGACGTGTGCGTCATTATCACCGCCACCAATAGCTTCGTCACCGCACCGATTGCGCGTGAGTTCGGCATCAAGCATTTGATTGCCACCGAGCCGGAACAACAGGACGGCGAATTCACCGGACGTGTCGCGGGTGTACCCAGCTTCCGTGAAGGAAAGATTACCCGCTTGAATAGTTGGCTGACAGAGCGTGGTTGGACGCTAGATAGCTTCGCAGATAGCACCTTCTACAGTGATTCACTCAACGACCTGCCATTGATGAGCAAAGTGAAAAATCCGGTAGCGGCGAATCCCGACGAGACTTTGCTGGCGCATGCGCAGCAGCAGGGTTGGCGTGTGTTAGACTTGCACTGAGTGCTGATAAATAGTGATATTTAATAATAGATTGGAAAGTTTATGAAAATTAAAGTATTGGTTTTTGCCTTATTGATTTCGTTTCCCTTCATTGCAACTGCTAATGACTGCGATTTGAGCACTTTTCCTGATTTTTGGAGTGATGCTCAAGAGCAAGTATCTCGAATAGAGCAGTTACTTAGTAGTGAAGAAAAGCAAAACACATATAGCTCAAAGAGCGTAAAAGCATTTCGACAGTCGCTATCAGTGTGTGAAGCGCAAAGGAAATTTGTGTATGACGATCCCACTGCAAATGGGAATGGTGGTCTGTTAACTCAATATAAATGCGAGGCACTGCTCATGTGTACTAGGTTGTCTGTTCTTAATAAGGATTTTTAGTCAGCGTAGGGCGGATGAACGTAGCGTTATCCGCCCAACAAAATCTAACGCACCAATCCCGCTTCAACCTCCACTCGCTTCGCCGCACCCAGCAATCGTTCCAACAACGTCAACGCAAAATCCATAGCCGTGCCGGGGCCGCGTGAGGTGATGAGTTTGCCGTCTTCGACCACGGCTGCCGCTTGCAAATTAACGTTAGGGAAGTTGTTCAACGCAGCGGGGAAGCTGGTGGCGCGTTTGCCATCCAGCAAACCCGCTGTGGCGAGGACGGACGGCGCGGTAAGTGTTCGCAACAAGCCCCCAGTTTTCAAGCTAAGCGAAATCCGCCTTGGTTTTGAAATCTTAAGCACTATGCAGCTTCAACATCGCTGCTTCGATTTTTCCGGCGAGGACTAAGTGCGCAACGCTGTGGGCTTTGTGCATGGCATCTTCTATCGACTTTCGCTCTTCTGCGCGTGGATTTCCCAGTACGTAGTTGGATACTTCAGTGCGTTCGCCAGGATGACCTATACCCAAGCGCAGTCGCCAAAAATCCTTGGTGCCGAGATGGGCGATGATGTCTTTGAGGCCATTGTGTCCGCCGTGTCCACCGCCCATTTTCAGACGCGCCGTGCCAGGCTGCAAATCTAACTCATCATGCACGACTAAAATTTCAGCAGATTCGATTTTGTAGAATTGCACGAGTGCGCCAACGGCGCGGCCGCTATGGTTCATGAAAGTTTGCGGCTTGAGTAATAGCACTTCATGTTCGTGCGTCGTGCCGCGTGCAGTTAGCGCGTGAAATTTTGCTTCGCTTTTGAAGTTGATTTTATGTGACTGAGCGAGTTCGTCCACCCACCAAAAACCAACGTTGTGGCGAGTGTCTTCGTATTCGCGTCCGGGATTTCCCAGACCCACGATTAGGCGTATCACGTTCAGTATTCCTTAATGAATGTCATAAAAAAACCCGCCATGCTTTTCAGCAATGACGGGTTTTATACCACGAATAAACTTACTTGGCTTTTTTGGCTGCTGGTGCTGCGGCAGCGGCGGGTGCAGCAGCTGCGCCTGCTGCAGGTGCAGCTGCTTCAGCGGTTGCTGCCACTTCAACCATGCCACGTGGCACTTGTACGGTTGCCACGACGGCTTCAGTTGTATGTGTGCCGTGTGTAGCTGCCTCAACGCCTTTAGGCATAACCAAATCAGCTACGTGGATGGAATGACCGATTGCCAAATTAGCCAAATCAACTTCAATGAACTGTGGCAAATCTTTTGGCAGGCAGGTGATGTCCAATTCGTTCATCACGTGGCTAATCTTACCACCACTGAGTTTTACACCTGGTGCAATGTCTGCATTTTTGAAGTGCAAAGGCACTTTGATATGCATTTTCTTCTTCATGTCTACGCGTTGAAAGTCAACGTGCTGAACCTGTTGGCGGAACGGATGCATAACAAAATCACGCAACATCACAGGTTCATTTTTTCCATCCAAAGCCAGTGTCAGAATTGAAGCATGAAATGCTTCTGCACGCAGCTTGTGGTAAATTTCATTGTGATCGATGTCGATCATTTTTGCATCACCACCGCCATACACCACACCTGGCACGCGGCCGGTATGACGCAGACGGCGGCTCGCACCCGTACCTTGCGTACTACGAATTTTTGCATTGATTTCAATTGTCATGTTACTTCTCCAAAAAACAAAATCGTCCGCGACCAGACGATTTTTACATTGCGGCGATCCCCATGATCGCCACTAATTTTACTCAGCAAATAACGAACTAACCGACTCGTCGCTGTTAATGCGCCGTATCGTCTCTGCCAATAATTCTGCGGTACTCAACTGACGAATGCGTTTGCAGTTACGTGCAGCTTCACTCAATGGAATGGTATCTGTCACCACCAACTCATCCATTGCCGAACTTTCAATGCGGCTGATTGCCGGGCCAGACAAAACTGCATGCGTACAGTAGGACACTACACGCGACGCGCCTTTTTCTTTCAATGCATTCGCCGCTTCGCATAACGTGTTGGCTGTATCCACCATGTCATCCATGATGATGCAAGTTCGACCTGCCACATCACCGATAATATTCATCACCTTTGCCACATTCGGCTTGGGGCGACGCTTGTCGATAATCGCCAAGTCCGCATCCAATTGTTTTGCCAAAGCACGTGCGCGAACCACCCCACCCACGTCTGGCGATACCACAATCAGGTTGGGATAATTATTTTTCCACACATCCGACAACAAAATCGGGCTGGCGTAAATGTTATCCACTGGAATATCAAAAAACCCTTGAATCTGATCAGAGTGCAAATCCATTGTAAGCAAACGATCTACGCCTGCGCCAGTCAACATATCGGCAACCACTTTTGCAGTGATGGCAACCCGTGCTGAACGTGGGCGACGATCTTGCCTTGCGTAGCCGAAATATGGCATCGCAGCGGTGATACGTCCGGCAGAAGCGCGTTTCAGCGCATCGACCATCACCATGACTTCCATCAGATTATCATTGGTGGGTGCGCAGGTTGATTGCAACACGAACACGTCTTTGCCACGCACGTTCTCAAGTAACTCAACCATCACCTCACCATCAGAAAAACGACCTACCGTCGCTCGTCCAAGATGAATGTGTAAACGCTGAGCAACTGCTTCGGCGAGCTTGGGATTGGCATTGCCTGTGAAGACCATCACGCTGTCGTAGGACACTTCCAACCCCTTAGATAATCGAAATGCAAGTACACCAGACCCTGCGAATAGTGGCTGAGGAGGTAGGGATCGAACCTACGGATGACGGGATCAAAACCCGTTGCCTTACCACTTGGCGACTCCCCAATAAACTTCTAAAGCATCCAATCATGCAACGGATGCTTTACTAAACCTTGCGCGACGACTCCACGCATCTCTTGTGGCAACTGTTGCAACACGACTTCAGCTTGGCTTTGGCTGGCAAACTCGGCAAACACACAAGCACCCGAACCAGTCATCTTAGCTTCGCCAAAATTATTCAACCAAGCCAGGTAATTCGCCACTTCCGGGTAGAGCCTACACACCACAGATTGCAAGTCATTACGAAGCTGCTGCTTTTGCCGACTTTCGAGGGCGCGCATTGTGATGGAAACCGTATCACGTGTCAATTCAGGATGCGAAAAAACCTGAGCTGTCGGTACATGAACGGACGGAAATAGCACCACATACCAAGCTTCAGGCAAAGGATAGGCTTTTAGCTGCTCACCTACGCCCTCAGCGAAAGCGTTCTCGCCGAACACAAATACTGGCACATCCGCCCCCAAACTTAAGCCTAATTGCATCAACCGTTTGCGTGACAAACCTAATTCCCATAAGCGATTCAGCGCAATCAGCGTGGTTGCCGCGTCCGAACTACCCCCTCCTAAGCCACCCCCCATCGGAATGTGTTTTTCCAAGGTAATGTCCACACCCAGGCGACAACCGGTCTCACTTTGCAATAGGTGCGCGGCGCGCACACACAGGTCCTGCTGTTCCGCCACGCCTTGGATATGGTTGGTGCGTCCTACCGCACCATCTCCTCGCAAACTGAAGTGCAGCGTGTCTTGCAAACTGATAAAACGAAACAGGGTTTGCAGCTGGTGATAGCCGTCTGAACGGCGACCGATGACATGCAGAAATATATTGAGTTTGGCTGGAGCCGGACAGGACAACTTCATTTGGGATTCCAATCCCATTCATCGATGATTATCTTCACGCGAAGATATTCATGGCTTAGTTGCAAACGCGACGGCAGGCTGTTCGGTGTGGACTCGGCATATTTTAAATATTCAACATTCCAGCCCGCCTGTTGCAGCAGGCTGATTCGACCCAGATCATCTCGCTCGATTGACGCCGGACTGTCACTGGCCTGCAAGCCCAACACCCAGTAATACAAGCCCTTCAATGGCAAATGCCAACCTAATACTTGCGTCATCAAAGCCTCAACATCTTTGGCTTGAAAGTGCTGCTCACCTTGATCCAAAGTGGCTTGTTGAGCATCGCTGGTGATCCGTGCAACGGTTTGTCCGAGCGGCGCAAGCAACATAATTTCATCAGATTTCAATTGGTGATTCCAATGTAACCCGGCGGAATGCCGATTATTTTGGAAATTGATAGACAGGCGCCCATTTAAAGTAAAGGGTGCTGATTCGATTTGGGTCGGGGGAGTGAGTGTGATTTTTTTGGGCGGCATATTGCTGCACCCGCTCAGTATGCTTAACAATAAAGTGACGGCGAAACATGGCGAAATGATCTTCAAGATAGAAATTTTTGTAGCGTGGCCTGAATGTGCTTTACATGCTGAATATGGGGAGTTAGGCCATTTCCCAGCTTTACATTGCCGTTATAGATGGAGTCACCAACCCGTACCAGTGGCCGACCTTGAAATTGGTCTGCTGTAGCGCGATTGACAAAGTAAGGTTCGTATAAAAACGGGGCATCCAGCATTATCGGTTCATGCAAGATTTCCTGATCGGCCAGCATATTGAGGAGAGTGATAGTCCGCTTATCCATAGCCATGACAAACGCTTCAGTTTTTATCGCTTCAGCAAGCCGCAAAGGGTAATCATAATGCTTGCATAGATGATCGTATTCAGTCTTACTCAAACTGACAATCACAATTACCTGATTGACCTCAGCCTGTAGCGTGCCTTTCCAAATGTAAAATTTGTTGTCTATATTGCACCGGGCGATGTAACTTACCAGAATGCCATACATCGCCGCCGGGATATTGATGATTTTAAGCATGGCCAATTTGACCGGCTTATTTTTATAAAGCGGGAAAGTTAGGTTGTTGTAGGCATATAAAGAGATATCTCGGTTTTGACGGGTTGGGGTGATTGTTATTCCGTAGGCAAGATAACTGCCAGAATTAAAACCCAGTAATGTTGTTTCAACTTTGGTTTGAAAGGTACTTAAATTAAGGGGGTGTGGCCAGAGCGGTGGCTGGAAACGATTCCCGGAAGCATCAAATACCATTTGCACAGCACTGTTTTGAAGCAGCGGGGAGTCGCTATTTTCAACGAACAGGAACTTCACACCCAGACGACGGCATGAAAGCAACAGCAACGATTCGAGTACATTGATATTGCATCCGATATTGCCTCCCGCCCCCACCTTGTTAAAAATTTCCAGGAGTATGTCTTCGACTAGCCCATGCAATACTACGCAAGGTACATTGGTGATCCAGCGTCGTTCATAGGGCAATTTATGATGCAATGTGGACACGCGATTTTCCAGAAGCAAGATGTTGATCTGATTGTTGAACGCCTGCTTTAGCGCACTGGCCAACAATAATCCTACGGGACCGGCACCGACAATCAGCACATTGAATTTCCCGCCCGCCAAAAATTCATTCGCTGCTTGCCAGCTTTGTTGTTCGGTTAAACCCGCAAAGCTGTCCTGTGTGAGGGAAGGCGTGTTTAACCGCGTTAAATCATCCAGCGCTGTATATAGCGCTACAACATCGCCCAGTTGTTGGATACGCGCCAAATGATCTGTTGCAGCTTGGGTGATATCGGCCGATTCTGAACAGTTGACCCATTGGCTTGAACCCTTGCGAATAGGGCTTTTAGTTATTTGATCGTCGATAAACTTGCCGTCAACCAATACTGAAAATAGCCAGCCACGCAAGCTTGCCGAATCAGCATATTGATCACTCAATATCTCTTGAACAACTTGCTGCATTACGGCTTGCGGTTCAACAGGGTCCAGATTTTCAGACGAATTTTTCAAGCACTCCCCAGTCTGATTGTAGGCGGTATTTTCCAAATTTGATCAACCCCTTGGCAGCATGCAGCACGAAGATGGTGTTGAAAGAGACCAAGTAGCCATATCCCAATCGGCTACCAACCCAAAAACTTCTTGATCACGGCCCGCAATTGAACATTCTCAGGGCTGGATTTTAAATTGTCCTCCCAAATGGTTCTAGCCTCTCCATGGTTCCCGGACATCCATAATACCTCACCCAAATGCGCCGCGATTTCAGGATCCGGGTTGTTCGCAAACGCACGGCGCAACAGCTGGATGCTCTCCTCTAACCTGCCGCTACGGTAATAGCCCCAGCCTACACTGTCGATGATCGCAGCATCGTCAGGCTCAAGCTGCATCGCTTTTTCTACCAACTTCACCGCTTCGGCGATCCGCTCGTTGCGCTCTATTAAGCTGAACCCCAGAGCATTATAGGCATGCGCATCATCGGGTTTGATTCTGATCAATTTGCGCAACAACTTTTCTGATTCGATAGGCTTGCCATTCTTTTCCGCCAGCATCGCGGTTTCATAAAGCAAGTCAGGATTGTTGGGTAGCATTGCCAAGCTTTGTTGCAAAACCTTGTAAGCCTCAGCATGTTGTTTGGCATCCAGTAATAGTTTTGACTCCAGTATGATCAGCTGCACACGTTGCTGGTTGCCGGTTGCCGAGGTCTGATGCAGGATATTGATCGCTGCGGCCAACTCTCCCTGTTTATTCAGCAAATAGGCAATACGCACTTGTGCCGGGAATTGATATTCACCACCGCTAACCTGGCGATAATTTTCTATCGCTTCAGCTTCGTTTTTCTTGGCTTCTTCCAACTGCCCGAGGTAATAGCGCACCGTATCCTGATCTTTCTTGCCTTTATTCAGCGCCTGCCTAAGCTGGTCTTCCGCGCCTTGATAATCTTGTATCTGCAAAGAAATCATGGCGATGGCAAAAGCCATTTCCGACGAATCGGGATTGTCATTTGCCAAGTGTTGGAACTCATCGCGTGATAGCTTGTATTGCTTTTGATCAAGCAAGGCGCGCGCATATTGCATACGAATTTCGCGTGCATCCGGGTATCTGATCAGGTAATTTTTTAATCGATCCAAACCCTGTTGCGGCGCTTTTTTTTGCAATACCATCGCTTCCAGCGATGCTGCCATATCCCAATCCGGACGCAAGTCACTCGCCCGTTTCGCTGCAGTTAACGCACGTTTTTCATCCCCCGCCATTTGCGCCAATTGCGCAACAGACCAATGCGCTTCAGCCATGTCGGGATAAGGTTGCGTCAAATCACTCATCAAATTTAATGCCGCCTGCTTGTCGGGGTACGCAGTCAGAACTTGAAACAAATGGATGAAGGTAGGTGCTGCATTCGCTTGGTCTTCTTTCAACATGCCTGCCAACTCTGTGCGCGCTTCATCCAGCTTTCCTGCACGAAGCAGGACCGAAGACAACATGCGCTTGGCTATAGCGGAAGTAGGCTCGATTTCGCGCCACAATTTAATCGCGTCGATCGCCTTATCCATTTGACCGGATTCCATTGCCAATTGCGCCGCACGCATTGCTACACGCGGATCACGGGTTTTATTGGCCAAGCTAGCACTCGCTTTGACTGCAACATCGGTTTCGCCGCGCTGATTGGCAATTTCCGTCAACAAAAATTGATAGAGCAACTCATCGGTCAATTCGACATTGGGGAACACGCGCGTATCCACCACCTCCTGCTCAGGCGGCTCAGATTTTTCGGTTTGAGTAACTTGCGGAATATCTTGCGCGGCAACTTTTTGCGCAGGCTGATGTGCGCAAGCGGTGAGCAACACGCTACTCAAAATAAGGTATCTAAGTTGGTTCATTTCAAATATGCGCCCAAAGGTATCATTTTAGTCATCGCGTTTTCCTACAAATTTCCCGTCCAGAGCGATTCAAAGTTAAACGAGAGTTGACGATGATGTTTAATCGATAGCAAATGTATCACTTCGCCGAACTGCACGTACAGCACTAAATAATTGGCGAAAAGGTATTCACGCAATTCACCTGCACCCAACTTAGGCTGCAACTGCGCCAGCGCATTCGTCACCTCCACAGAACACACCGCTCGCTCAAAAAATAGCCGGCCCAGCGCGGGGAACTTCTCCAAGTTGGGTATCAACGCATCAGCCAAATCATCTAGTAAGCGGTCATAAACTTGAGCGGCATCTGCTTCAACTAGAAACGACTCAATCGCTTCGAGATTGCACTCAAAATTGGCAGACAGCTTAACCGTGATTTTCTTCGCCACTGCTACGCTGCCCGACGACGTTTCAGCTTCTGAATAACCTGACGCGCATCTTTCACCCGACCCGCCGCCACATCATCCAAGCCCTTGCCGATTTCATCAATCAATAACAGATGAATGCGCTCGCGCTCCAAGCGATGATAGTAATCAAGCCGATCCGAATCAATCAGCGCGACATAACTTTCACCGTTCTTGGTGATAATCTTCTCCGCCCCAGCCTTCACCTGCTCCGCCAAATCAGAAAGATTAGCGCGCGCCTGAGAAAATGCCACCACGTCACGTACCGAAATTCCCATCATGCCTCCGCTTGCGTATGTTACAAAATTTTGTGCAATATGCTGCGCATCATACAAGCAAAGGAAGCTGGCAACAATAAGATGCCTTCGCGCCAACACACATTGCAGATGAAAGCTCAACGCAGTTTGTCATTACTACTTTTTTAAGGACAACAGGGAATTAAGATTTTTTTGCGAGGTGATGTTTCACAACCGCTTCAGCAGGAAAAGCCTTGGCAAAAGTTTGAATCACCTCGCGCACAATCTTGCGTTGTGGCGCGGGTAAAGCGAGGAATGCCTCGAACACTTCGCGCTCTTGATAGCCGATGCCGTCGTCCCAGCGAGCGCGGACCTCTTTAATTGTCGTTTTGATTTCCAGCCCAAAGGTTAATTCATCGGGCGGAATGTTCAGCATCCCTGCCAGCGCGATAATCTTGTCATAAGGCGGAATGGATTCACCAATAAGCCATTTGCGCACACCGTGTAACGTGATCGGCTTGCCGTAGTAATTAAGATTGAAGTTACGCTCAAGAACAGCAGGCTCAGGTTTGTAGCCAGCCTTTACCATCGCATCGCGCAGCCTGCTGGCAAATTTTTGCTTAACATTTTTCATGCGGCAACGTTACTAACTTTGCCGACTAGTCACGTAATAAGAAAAATAGTCACGTTTCTTGATAGACTAATAGTTACGCTATTAACGTAACTATCAATGATGTCTAAAACCCAGCTTAAGCCACCTATACAAGTTGTCACAAATGAATGCCGGACGGCTACGCACATTAGAAACGCTCCAATTATTTTTTCGTTCTTTTCCGGCGCAGGATTTTTAGATTTGGGGTTTGAAAAAGCAGGTTACCAAATTGGCTATGTTAATGAAGTGCATAAGCCGTTTCTTGATGCTTACAAATACTCAAGGGAGAAAATGCTTACCCCGCAGCCGTTGCACGGGTATTTTGAAGGCGACATTGAAGCTTGCCTTTCTGGTGAAGAGGCGAAGCGTTTAACTCGCTTAGTTAATGCTGCAAAAAAAGATAAGCAGCTTATTGGTTTTATTGGAGGGCCACCTTGCCCAGATTTTTCTGTTGGTGGGAAAAATCGAGGGCAACACGGTGAAAATGGCAAATTATCTCAAATCTACATTGATCTAATCTGCACACAAAAACCTGATTTTTTCGTTTTTGAAAATGTAAAAGGAATGTACCGCACAGCAAGACATCGGGAGTTTTTTGACAGCCTAAAACTTCAACTCAATGAGGCAGGCTACAGCTGTACAGAGCGGCTAATCAATGCGATTGAATACGGCGCGCCGCAAGATCGCCAGCGCATCATTCTTTTCGGTGTGCGCCAGCCAAAGGCAAAAAAGAATCTGGAAAAGTTCAATTGGCTATCGCACATCCTGCATCCCGAAGGCGAGGCATTGAGCTACCCGTGGCCTGATGCACAACCCATCGCAATAAAACGTCCTCAACCAAAACGCATTGCTGTGGAATTAACTATTCAGCATTGGTTTGACAAAAACGATGTTGAACACCATCCAAACGCACACCACCAATTCACACCCAGAGCTGGGCTAGCTAAATTTGAAACGGTCTATGAAGGTGACGACAGCAAAAAATCATACAAGCGATTGCACCGTTGGCGTTATTCCCCAACAGCCGCATACGGCAACAATGAAGTGCACATCCATCCATATCTGCCACGCCGCATTTCCGTAGCCGAAGCATTGGCAATTCAATCTTTGCCCAAGGAGTTTGAGCTTCCTCCCAGCATGACCCTCAGCAATATGTTTAAGACTGTTGGTAACGGTGTGCCATTTTTAGCAGCATATGGTCTTGCCTTAACCATACTGGATTTTTTCAAAGGAACAGGTAAATGAAACTGACTGCGAGCAACATCGTTAAAGCCATAGGTAGCCTTCCAAAAGATCAGTGGTTTGAATATATCAGCGAAAAATCGAGCACTAAGGTCAAGATTGTCAGTGCAACTAAACCTGAAGGCCCGATAACAATCAAGCGGTACAAGCCTGCAAAGGAAAGCCCTTCGGATGCAAAAGAAACATCCATATCGGTACAAATGATTTGGCGTATTGCTAATGCGTTTCAGGAAAACATGCCAATCAATTTCGACCGAGTCCTTGGTGCAAGCTACAACACTCGATCTGCACTAGAAGCGTTAATGGCACATACGCCTGAATTCTATTGGTGCACTCCAGGACGTATTGAGCTGGCAAACTCTACGCAAGAAATTAAAGCAGGGCACAAACATCTTGTGTGGCGACCAGACACTCCACACAAAAACGGGGTGCTTGAGAAATTCAAAACTGACCTAGTGATTTCTGAAATTCCATCGACAAATGCAATTTATGAGGCATTGCAAATGCCTAGCGTAATAACACAAGGAATAACTGACATTAATGTCCAGAGGCGGCATCTACAAATTCAAATTGCTTTAGTTGCAATCGGGCATCAACTTGGATTTAGAACATGGGTTGCGCGTAACGACCAAGGAATTACATATGGCAATAAGAAAGTGGGCGAACTTGACGGTATTGTGGTGAGTCTTGAACAAGAAAATCTATTGAGGGCATGGGGTGATGCAGTTAAGGCGGCCACTCACATAGATTGCATCTGGTTCAGGAATGGTAAATTCATGCCAGCGGTTATGGAAGTTGAACACAGTACAGGGGTGGTTACTGGATTAGCGAGAATGAAAAGGCTGAAAGATCATCTGCCATCATTCCAAACTAGATGGGTCATCGTTGCACCCGATGAAGAGCGGAGCAAGGTTCTAAAAGAAGCCAATGAGCCACAGTTCCACGATTTAAAAACTATGTTCTTCCCTTATTCAGCAGTTGATGAATTGTATGCGCTATGTCAAAAACGTAAGCTAACGACCAAGGCGGTTAATGAGGAATTCTTGGATTGCTTCATGGAGCCGTGCTTAAACGCTTTGCCGCTTCATTAACTCAAAGCATAGGGCGCAATCGTTATTGCGCCGAATGAAACTGGTGCAATGCGCTGCGTTTATTGACACTCGACAAAAACTTCCCGCCACTCGACAAAATTTTTCATCCATCAACTAACGGTTATATTGTGACGCTAGTATTGATTGCACCCTAACCACCTTAATAAGGAATTGATAAACCGCACGATTAAGCATACCATTCAGCCATCTTGTAACAACCCAATTGAGGAGAGTGCCATGCCCAGTCTGACTGCCAATGATCTAAAAACCAAAGGGGTTGCCGCCATTGAGTCGGTGTTGGCGGATCACCCTGAAGCGATTGTTTCGGTTCGCGGCAAAGATCGCTTCGTGGTAATGGAGATTGCCCAATATCACTACCTGCGCGAGTGCGAGTTGGACGCGGCTTTGGCTGAAACGCGTAGCGATGTGGCGGCGGGGCGCTTTGTGAAAGAATCTGCCGAGGCACATGTTCAGCGTGTTAAAAAATCTGCCTGATGAGCTTTCAACTGATATTCACCGCGCAATACGAAAAACGCGCAATGCGCTTTCTCAAGCGTCACCCCAAGTTGGAAAAACAGTACCTAAAAACGCTACAATTGCTGGAAATGAATCCACACCATCCGTCGTTACGCCTGCACGCATTAAGCGGTAATTTTCAAGGGCTACACTCGGTTTCCATCAATCTTTCTTACCGCATCACGCTTGAATTATTGATTCACGATGAAGAAATTATCCCCGTCAACGTGGGCGACCATGATGCAGTGTATTAACCAACCATTTCCATGACATACAACACTCCCGAAATCACCCTTACCGCACGTAACCTAACGCGCCGTTTTGGCAATCGTGAAATCATCCGCGATGTGTCGTTGGAATTAAAGCGTGGTGAGGTGTTGGGTTTGCTCGGACATAACGGTGCGGGCAAAACCACCACGATGCAAATGCTGACTGGCTGTTTGTCACCGAATAGTGGCTCGATAGAAATCTGCGGCATAGATCTGGCACGCCAGCCGACGCTCGCCAAAGCTCATCTTGGTTACTTGCCTGAAACCCCGCCGCTGTATCGCGAACTGACGGTGGATGATTACCTGAATTTTGCGGCACGTTTGCGCGGCATGAAGTCCGTCGATGTATTCGCAGCACTGGCTCGAACCAAGCAACGCTGTGGCTTGGAAGCCGTCAGTAAAAAAATAATCGGCACGTTATCCAAGGGTTATCAGCAACGCGTTGGCATCGCCCAGGCGATTATTCATCAGCCGGATGTGATTGTGCTGGACGAGCCAACCGTGGGTCTTGATCCCGCGCAAATCCGAGAGGTGCGCACGCTAATCCGCGAACTGGGCAACACGCACAGTGTGATCCTCTCCACGCATGTGCTCGGAGAAGTCGAAAGTATTTGTGACCGTGTTGAGATTCTGAATCGCGGCTCGTTGGTTTACAGCGGCACAACGGCGGAGTTGGATAAATTAAATGGCGTAACGGGTCAGCTTGAAGAGAATTTTATTCGTTTGACAGAGGCACAACCATGATCCACCTACTCGCGCTACGCGAACTCCGCAGCCTGTTCACCATGCCTTCCACTTGGTTTATTTTGGCCGCTTTGCAATTTATTTTTGCCTGGTTTTTCTTGAACAGCCTGCAAGCGTTTTTAGATATTCAACCGCAGCTAGCCCAACTCGCCAATGCCCCCGGCGTGACCACCATCATCGGTGCGCCCTTATTCAACATGGTCGCGCTATTACTGATGATGCTTGTGCCGATGTTCACCATGCGCCTGATTGCCGAAGAACGTCGCAATCAAACGCTCTCATTGCTGCTCTCGTCGCCCCTGTCTATCCGCCAAATCATACTCGGTAAATTTTTCGGGCTGATGATTTTTTTAAGCGTGATGGTTGCCAGCATCCCGCTAATGATTTATTCATTGGCTGTCGGTACGCATCTCGATAGCGGATTACTATTGAGCAACCTGCTTGGCCTGCTTCTGCTGATCGCTAGCTACGTTGCACTCGGCTTGTATATTTCCACGCTCACCACCCAACCCATCATCGCCGCTATCGGCGCATTAGCAGTGTTAGTTGGTTTATGGCTGGCAGATATCGCCGCCACGGCTGAAAATTCGCCTTGGCATCTCATCTCGCCGCTGCATCATTTCCAGAGCTTCAGCACCGGTTTATTGGACAGTGGCGATGCCGTATTCTTCCTGCTATTCACCAGTGTGTTCCTGCTCCTCGCCATGAAGCGACTGAGCAACAATCGGATATACGGATAAGTCATGCGACAATTTTTTAATAATTCATCCTTGCGCAATGTGTTGTTTGTAGTGCTGCTGATAAGCACCGCCTTCGGCTTGAATTACCTCGCCAATCAACATCACCTTCAGCGCGATGTCACACAGAATGGGATCAACAGCCTGGAACCCGGCAGCATCGAAGTGCTTAAGCAACTAACCGGGCCGGTAAATATCACCGTGTATGCAACTGAGCAGGACGCGCGTCTCGGTGACATACGCAAAATCATCCGTGAGTTTTTGTCGCTTTATCAACGCTACAAAACCGACATCAATCTGACTTTTATCGACCCGGAAAAAGAGTCAGACAAAGCCCGTGAAGCGCGCATCCAACTCAATGGTGAGCTGATTGTCGAATATGCGGGACGCAGCGAGCACCTCACGCAAATCAATGAGCAGATCGTCACCAGCACCTTGTTACGTTTGGCGCACACCAACAATCAAACCGTGATGTATTTGGATGGTCATGGCGAACGCAAATTAGACGGTATCGCCAACTATGACCTCGGCACGCTGTTTGGCGCGAAGCTCAAGCAGAATGGCTTTCATCTCAGTAGTCTGAATTTGGCACTCGCGCAAGAAGTACCGAACAACTGCAACGTATTGGTCATCACCCAACCGCAGCTCGACCTCATGCCCGGTGAGATCGACAAGCTGCTGCGTTACATTGATCGCGGCGGAAATGTGTTGTGGCTGATTGATGCCGAGCCATTGCACGGATTAGAAAGTGTCGCCGAAAAGCTCGACCTGCTGTTGCCACCCGGCATCGTTATCGACCCCGCTGCCAGCGAAATGCGCGCCCCTGCCACATGGTCAATCGGCACTTCCTATCCGCCACACGCCATCACCCGAAATTTTAATTTGATCACCGCCTTCCCTTCCGCACGTCCGTTGATGTGGAATGAAAACCCCGATTGGCAACATCACGTATTAGTCGAAGTTGCCGCACGCGGTTGGGTCAGCCGCACTCCCCCAAAAGACAAAGCCAGTTTCGATAAAGCACACGACACCCCCGGCCCCGTCAACATTGCCGCAGCACTGCAACGCACTATTAACGATAGGGAACAGCGCATCGTCGTGGTCGGCAACGGCGCGTTCCTGGCCAATAGCTACGCGGGCAACGGCGGCAATGTGGACTTGGGTATCAACATGGTGACTTGGTTATCGAGTGAAGACCATCTCATCAACTTAGAACCGCACGCGGCGAAAGATAGCAAACTTGCCTTGGGTAAAACACAACTCAACGTCATCAGCATCGGCTTCTTGCTAGGCTTGCCTATAGTACTGGCGGGGTGGGGTTTGTGGCTATGGTGGAAGCGTCGGCGAGTGTAATGTGATGTCGCTTGCTGAACTTTCTTTCCGCTTTCGGTAATACTGTCAGTTAGCGCTCTATCGGCTAATTGTCGCTAATGTGAGTGTGTGACTCCTCAGCCAACTCTCCGGTATCAGGGTCCACCCAGTCAGCGATGCCGATTTCATCTTCCGCTGAATTTGCCGACTCCAGCAATCCATCCTCATCTTCTTCGGCAATGCCATCTTGCTCCAGCATGTCTTGTACCGCATCGAAGCGGGTAAGAAATGGGCCGTATTTTTTTTCGGCAAAAATATCCTGCCAATAAAAACCGTCGGGCTTTTCGACCACACGCTTAACATCATAGTCAGGTAGATTTTGGGTATTGGGCATGATGACCTCCACTGATTATTAGGCTTTGTGTCGATAGCCTAAGGGTTACATTTAGGGTGCTTCTATAAATTCAAAATCCTAAGCAAGACAAGGCGCGAATGAAAAATTGCGACGACACATATGGTCGATATGTTAGGAGTAATTTTTCATAAGCAACGCCATATTGCGACGGAGTTTGGGTTTATAGAAGTACCCTTTACAACTTTATAAAATGCTCACGGTAATGTTTCATCTCGCTGATGGACTCGTGAATGTCCGCCAGAGCTTCATGCTTGCCGTGCTTCTTCACACCTTGCGCCATGTCCGGTTTCCAGCGTTTGGCCAATTCTTTGAGCGTACTCACATCCAGATTGCGGTAGTGAAAATAATCTTCAAACTTCGGCATCCAACGCGCTAAGAATCGGCGATCCTGACAGATAGAATTGCCACACATCGGCGAGGTGCGGGTTGGCACGTATTCTTTAAGAAACGCCACCATCTGCTCTTCAACCATCGCATCGTCTAACGTGGAGGCTTTCACTTTGTCGATCAAACCCGATTTCCCATGAGTCGATTTATTCCATGCATCCATACTATCCAGCACGCTATCAGGTTGATGAACAACCAGCACAGGTGCTTCTGCAATCGTTTCCAAATTGTTATCCGTGATGACGATTGCAACTTCGATGATGCGATCAACATCAGGGTTTAAGCCTGTCATTTCCATATCTATCCAGATAAGGTAGTTTTGATTTTGTGCCATAATTGCTCGTCTAAAATTTGAAATCTAAAAGGTGTATTGTGTGACAAGCATACTCCAAAAATTATCTTCATGACTGATACACAATTCACTTTTATTTTTATCGTTGCTTTGGCAATTTCATCGCTTACTAAATTTTGGTTAGCGCGTCGTCATCTGGCACACATCGAAGCACATCGTGCTGCAGTGCCTGATGCGTTCCACGAACAGATTGAATTGATAGCCCACCAAAAAGCAGCGGACTACACCAGTGCTAAAACACGCTTCTCTTTGTTTGGCATAGGTTTCGATGCCTTTATTTTATTGGCTTTCACGCTGGGTGGGGGTATTCAGTGGATTGCGAATTTATGCAATGGCTGGTTTAGCTCACCACTGATACAAGGCATGGCGACACTGGTTGCGGTGCTGGTATTGTCCTCATTATTGGAAGCACCATTCAACTTGTATCGCACTTTCATCATCGAGGCCAAGTTTGGCTTTAACAAAATGACTTTCTCGCTGTATTTGATTGACGCACTGAAAGGCATGTTGATTGGCGCGGTACTTGGCTTGCCATTATTATTCGGCGTATTGTGGCTGATGGAGCGCATGGGGGATTTGTGGTGGTTGTATGTGTGGGGCGTGTGGGTGTCATTTAATTTGCTGCTGCTGTTTATTTACCCGACGTTTATCGCACCGCTGTTCAATAAATTTTCGCCGCTGCAAGATCAAACTATGAAGGCGCGCATTGAGACACTACTGAGCAAATGTGGCTTTACCTCTAGCGGATTGTTCGTGATGGATGGCTCAAAACGCAGCGCGCACGGCAACGCTTACTTTACCGGTTTCGGCAAAACCAAACGCATCGTATTTTTCGATACATTGCTGGAACGCTTGAGTATCAACGAAGTAGAGGCGGTGCTTGCGCATGAGTTGGGACATTTCAAACACAAGCACGTGGTCAAACGCATCGTGATGACTTTTGTAATGAGTCTAGGATTTTTATGGTTGCTCGGTGTATTGATGCAGACCACATGGTTTTATCAAGGCTTGGGGGTCACTATTCAATCGAAGGCGATTGCGCTGCTGTTGTTCTTTTTAGTGCTGCCGGTATTCAGCTTTTTACTCAGCCCCATCCTCTCTGCTTATTCGCGCAAACATGAGTTTGAGGCCGATGCGTATGCCGCCAAACAAACCGCGTCTAGCGATTTGGTGACGGCATTGGTCAAGCTGTATCAAGACAATGCCTCAACGCTCACACCCGATCCGTTGTACTCAAAGTTTTACGATTCGCATCCGCCTGCGGCAGTACGGATTGCTCATTTACAAGCTCAATAAATAAAGGAGATCACCATGAAATTCATCACGATGTTAATTTTGTTAGTTGCAGTCACCTCTGCTTCCGCTAACCCATTCGCCAAGGGCAATGCCGAAACCGGCAAACAACTTTTTGACAAGAACAATTGCAACCAATGTCACAACACCATTATGGGCGGCGATGGTAACCAAATTTTCCAGCGCAAAGATCGCAAGGTAAAAAATGTAGCGGGCATGATTAAGCAAATGCATTTTTGCGCAGGCAATGTGGGCATCACGCTTGACCAGCAAGACGAACAAAACCTAGGCGCGTATCTCAATCGCTATTACAAATTTAAGTGAGGTGCGATCATGAACACAACATGTGATTTGACCAACAAACAATGCAAGCCCTGCGAAGGAGGCGTGCCTCCGCTCACCCAAGCTGAGATTGATACTTTTATGCAAGAGCTGGTTGGTTGGAAGCAAAGCGGCATAGTGATTAGCAAGGTATTCGATTTCAAAAACTATTATCCCACCATGGCGTTTGTAAATGCTGTGGCTTGGGTTTCGCACCGCGAAGATCACCACCCTGACATGACAGTTGAGTACAACAAATGCACCGTCGCTTACACCACTCATGCCATCAAAGGCTTATCTGAAAATGATTTTATTTGCGCCGCGAAAGTGGACGCATTGCTAAAAGTTTGAAGCTGCAAGGACAAATCGTGGCTGCCTTCGGGCGGCACTATTTGGCAGAACTACCCGATGGTGAGATTTTAGAATGCGTGCCACGCGGCAAAAAAAGTGATGTTGCTTGTGGAGATGTGGTTGAAATCAATCGCATCGCCGCCGATCAAGGTGTCATCGAACGCATCACTCCGCGCACTTCCTTGCTGTATCGCTCTGATGCCTTTCGGCAAAAAATCATCGCTGCCAATGTCACACAACTCATCATCGTGGTTGCCACCGAGCCTTCGTTCGATGATGCATTGGTCGCGCGCTGCCTGATTGCCGCACATGACCAAAATTTAAACACACTCATCGTGCTGAATAAATGTGACCTGCCACAAAGTGGTGCGATTGCACGCGCACAGCTCGCCGCCTACCGCGCCATTGACTACCGCGTACTGGAACTTTCCGCCAAGCAAGATACTGCGCCGCTGTTGCCCTATCTGCAAGGCCACACCAGCGTGTTGGTCGGGCAGTCTGGCATGGGAAAATCGACACTCATCAATGCCCTCATTCCAGATGCGCACGCTGCCACGCGTGAAATTTCCACCGCACTTGATTCGGGCAAACACACCACCACTCACGCACGGCTCTATCACCTGAATACGGACAGCCACATTATCGATTGCCCCGGCGTACAAGCATTCGGCTTGCATCACCTAAGCTTGGGAAGGATAGAGGAGTGCTTCATAGAGTTCGCGCCATACCTCGGTCAATGCCGCTTCGCAAATTGCAGCCACTCGCACGAGCCCAACTGCGCGCTACGCAACGCCGTGGCGAACGGTACAATCAACGCACGTCGTTTGGAATTATTTTTGCGTATCGCCGCTAACAAAGCTTAATCAGACTGGCGTAAACCACGCACAGCTATAGCCAATCTCCTTGAAGTGTTACAATTGCGTCCATCGTAGCTTGTAATTATTTGGTAACACAGTTGCTTTATCGTCCATAAAGTTTTTATCTGTTGTGAAATTTCAAAAATTCTATCTCAAGCCTTGTGCCGTTAATGAAAACAAGATGTCATCGTGGTTCATTAATTACGTCCGCAACAATCCCTTACATCATTAGGAAATATCATGGTCGCCACCATCAAAAAAACACCCGATTCAACTAAAAGTACAACCAGCAAAACAGAAAAAAAGACGGTTGCCAAAACGCCTGCTGTAAAAGCAGTAGCTAAAAAAACGTCGGTTACTAAAACTACTGCACTAGCAACTAAGATCGTAAAAACATCGGTCGCTAAAAAAGCTGTAGTTGAACCTAAGGACGCTGCAAAAGTAGCAGCTGCTAAGGTAGAAAAAAAGACTGAAGCTAAAGCCCCTGCGGTTAAGACGGCAGCGAAAAAAGTCTCCGCCCCGAAAGCGGAAAAGCCAGCGATGAAAACGGTCAAAAAACCTGCCGTAAAAAAATCATCCCCGGCGAAAACTGAAACTGTAATTTCAGATAAACAAATACACCAAATGATTGCTACGGCAGCCTATTTTCTGGCCGAACATCGCGGGTTTGCGAAAGGGCGTGATGTGCAGGATTGGATATTAGCTGAAGCCGAAATCTACTCAATGCTTAACGCTTAAAGATATTCAAGAATTGAAAGTGGTTATAAGGTGATTGCGCGAACTAGCTTATTACACCTGACATAGTCATCAACAGCAGTAATATCAACATAAACACCACAGACCGCCAAACTAGACCGATAGTGCTTTGCATAGAATCAACATCGGCTTCATCTCCTACGCCTAGCTCTGCTCTTTCCAGCGAACTTCCGCCCTGCGGGATAGCCATTCCGAGCCGAACCCCAAGCGAGCCGGCTCCGCTGACCAACAAGATTCCCGCCTCTTTATCCGGCCAGCTCGTGGCTTGCGTGCGCCAACAATAAACCGTATCTTCAAAATTGCCGACGATAGCAAATGTCAGCGCAGTAACACGCACCGGCAACCATTCCAACACTTGAAATGCATGACGAGCGAAGCTACCAAAATTAGCTAATTCAGCCTCGTCATTTTCAGCCCAATGTTTGCGTAAAAACTGCGCCAATCTATACAGCAACGCGCCCGCTGCCCCGCCTAGTCCAATTACGCTAAACAATACAAACCACACGATTACGCCAAATATATTGCGATGTGAGGCGAGCAAGGCTTCTTCGATGGCGACGCGCGCGACTTCTTCGACGCTCAATTCATAGGCTGATACACCGCGCCAAATAGACAACAGCCTGCGTGCATCGTCTAACCTATCGGCGCGCAGTGCTTGTCGAATGTTGGCGAAGTAATGGCTGAATTGGCGAAAGCTCAAGCTGAGATACAGCACCAAAACATTAAACGACCATGAAAAAATTGGATGGATGCGATGCAATAAAAACGATAACGCCGTCACACCGATGAGCAGCGGCAACACGGCTAATAGCCAGGCAATTTTTCCGTGCTTATGCTCACCCGCATTGAAGTGGTGTTGAAAAAAATTAACGTAACGAGGCAACCAAGCAAGCAAGTATTGACGCGACGAAAGCGGATGAAACTGCTCCAAAAACAGCGCGGTGATTAGGGCAAACAGGCTCATTTAATCGATGCCAAAATTAACAGTGGCACACGTTACGATTAAACAATCATGCCCGCCGCAACGGTATTGTTACTAGCCTCATCAATCACAATAAAGCTACCACTCGCCCGATTGCGGGTGTAGTGATCGAACGCCAGCGGCTGCTGTACTTTCATCGCCACACGAATGATGTCGTTCATGTTCACAGTTGGATTGGCGTGTTGCTCTAGAGTGTTTACATCAACACGATAGTCGATGCTGGAGAACAAACATTTCGCCGTGCGTGTAGTGTGCTTGACCAGATATTTACGATTTTTATCCAGCGGCGTTTCGGACAGCCAGCACATCATCGCTGCAAATTCTTTGGCAACGCTAGGCATCGCGTCGGTTTTGACAAACATATCACCGCGTGAGATGTCAATTTCGTCATTCAGGGTAATCGTCACTGATTGCGGTGCAAACGCAGTTTGTAAATTACCGTCGTAAGTGACAATCTCTTTTACCTTGCTAGTACGACCACTCGGCAACACAGTGACCTCATCACCTACCGAAATCTCACCCGCCTCGATGCGCCCCATGAAGCCACGGAAGTCATGATATTCGTCAGTTTGCGGACGGCATACCCACTGCACAGGAAAACGAAAATCAGTGGTGTTCACATCGTGGTCGATTTCCACGCTTTCCAATTTCTCCATCAAGGTCGGACCTTGATACCAATTCAAACTGTCACCGCGATCTACGACCATGTCGCCAACCAGCGCAGACAGAGGGATGCAGGTGATGTCATGCAAATCGAGTTGTGCGGCAAATTTTTTGTACTCGGTGACGATCTCATCAAAGCGCGCTTGCGAGTAATCCACCATGTCCATTTTATTCACCGCCAGCACGATGTGCGGCACACCAACAAGGCTGGCGAGATAAGTGTGGCGACGTGTTTGCACTAACACGCCTCGGCGCGCATCAATCAAAATGACCACCAGATTCGCGGTACTCGCCGCCGTGACCATGTTGCGTGTGTACTGTTCGTGACCAGGCGTATCACCAATGATGAATTTGCGCTTGGGTGTGGCAAAGTAGCGATACGCCACGTCAATGGTGATGCCCTGCTCGCGCTCGGCTTGTAAGCCGTCAGTAAGAAGCGACAGATCGACCGCAGCCATGCCACGCTTTTCGCTGGTTTTGGAGATCGCCGAAAACTGGTCTTCAAAAATAGATTTTGAATCGTGCAATAAGCGACCGATTAAAGTGCTTTTGCCGTCGTCAACAGAGCCTGCGGTGATGAAACGTAATAGTTGTGTTGTGTTGCTCATAGTGGATAACCGTAAAAAATAAAATTTGGGTTGAAACTTATCACCCTCTCCCCAACCCTCTCCCATCAAGGGAGAGGGAGTAGTGCCGCGATGCGTTACCTGTGTCGTTCCCTCTCCCCTTGTGGGAGAGGGCTAGGGAGAGGGGTTAGGTTTTTCAAATACGATGAATCAAAAGTAGCCTTCCTTTTTACGCAACTCCATCGACGCATCCGAAGTCTGGTCATCCATGCGAGTTGCACCACGTTCAGTGATGCGCGTCGTTGCTGTCTCTTCGATGATCTCGTCTACGTTGCTGGCGGTAGATTCCACTGGTGCAGTACAAGTCATATCGCCTACGGTACGGAAGCGCACACTGACCACTTCCACTTTTTCGCCCGCTTTGGGTTGCACTAAATGCGACACGGGAATTACCGAACCGCCACGACGGATCACTTCACGTTCATGCGCATAATAGATGCTTGGAATGTAAAGTTTTTCGCGCCCAATGTATTGCCAGATGTCCATTTCAGTCCAATTGGAAATCGGGAACACGCGAATGTTTTCGCCGTTGTGTACACGCGTGTTATAGGTGTCCCACAATTCGGGGCGTTGGTTTTTTGGATCCCACTGACCGAACTCGTCGCGGAAAGAAAAGATACGCTCTTTAGCACGCGCTTTTTCCTCGTCGCGCCTTGCGCCACCCATACAGGCATCAAAACCAAACTCAGCGATGGTCTCCAGCAGTGTCACTGATTGATAGGGATTACGCGGCTTGCCGAGGTCTTTGATGATAATCGTGCCGCGTTTAATGGAGTCTTCTAATGAACGCACAATCAGTCGCTCGCCCAAGTCCGCCGCCAGTTTGTCACGGCAGGCAATCACTTCGGGAAAGTTATGTTCAGTGTCGATATGTACTAATGGAAAGGGAAATTTCGCCGGGCGGAATGCCTTCTCGGCGAGACGCAACATAACGATAGAATCCTTACCACCCGAAAAAAGTAGCGCGGGATTTTTACATTCCGCAGCAACTTCACGCATGATGTGGATGGATTCGGACTCTAATACGTCCAAGTGGGACAGGGTGTGATTGCTCATTGTTGCTTACTTTCTGTTAAATCAAATTTTCTTGAGAGGCGTAATTTTCCCGACATGTAAACCACATTCCTTATTCTCTGGATTTTCCCACCACCACCGTCCTGAGCGTATATCTTCGCCGGGCGTGACCGAACGCGTGCAAGGCGCGCAGCCGATGCTGGGGTAAAAATGGTCGTGCATTTTATTGT
>JABFRF010000192.1 GCA_013141315.1 Gallionella sp.
CAACTACAACGGCACAGACAGCTTCACCTACCGCTTAAACGATCCTTCGACAGGCTCAGGACAAGCTCCGCTGCAATCCAACCTCGCCACAGTGAGCCTCGCCCTCACTGCCGTGAACGATGCCCCTGTTGCCGCTGACGTTGCGCTGACCACCGCAGAAGACACCGCCCTGGTGATTGCCCTGAGTGGATATGGCAGCGATGTGGATTCCACTGTCTTGACCACCAGCATTGTCACCAACCCAAGCCATGGTGTGCTAGTCGCCAACGCGGATGGCACGTATAACTATACGCCCGATGCGAATTACTTCGGCGCGGACAGCTTCACCTACATCGTCAACGATGGCGCGTTGGATTCCAACATCGCTACGGTTTCGTTAGCCATCACGGCAGTGAACGATGCCGCTGTTGCAGCAAACGCAATGGCAACCACGCTGGAAGACACTGCACTGATTATTGATTTGCGCACTTACGTGACGGATGTGGATAGCACCGTGTTGACTCCGACCATCGTCACCGGCCCTGCACACGGTGTGCTGGTGCAAAATGCCAACGGCACGTTCAGCAAGGGTGGACAATAAAATAACGGTGGGCGAATCGCCCACCCAAATTACTCCCTGCCTGCCGATTACTTGAATTCACACCATCAGTACCACCTCTCGTATAATCCGTACCAATAAACATCTCAGTTCAACCGCTAGGAGAATTACTTTGGGCAAAATCGCCACACCTGCAACGCTCTTTGCCACCGCGCAACAAACCTTGCTCGCGCCCTATTCGATTGATGCGGGGCATATCGAAAAATTGTTCGGTAGCATGATGGCGCATAAGCTTGATTACGCAGATTTGTATTTTCAATACAGCCGCGCGGAGAGTTGGTCGCTGGAGGAGGGCATCGTTAAATCGGGTAGCTTCAGCATCGATCAAGGCGTGGGGGTACGTGCGGTGAGTGGTGAAAAAACTGCTTTTGCGTATTCCGATGACATCAGTATGAATGCGCTGGAAAGTGCAGCACAAGCCACGCGCGCGATTTCGCGACAAGGTGGCAAGCAGTCTGTGCCGATGCTCAAGCAAGGTTCGCGTCGCGATATTTATCTGTCGCACGATCCGATTGCTAGCCTGAAAGATGCCGATAAAGTCGCGCTGTTGGAAAAACTTGAAGGCTATGCGCGCGCGCTTGATCCACGCGTAGTACAAGTGATGGCGGGGTTGGCAGGCGAATACGAAGTGGTAATGGTGGCGCGTAGCGATGGTTTGATGAATGCCGACATTCGCCCGTTGGTACGGCTGTCTATACAAGTGATTATTGAAAGTAACGGCAAGCGCGAGCAAGGTTCGGCGGGCGGTGGTGGGCGTTTTGATTATGGCTATTTTGACGATGCGATGTTGCGCAAATACGCCGCACAAGCCGTGCATCAAGCCGTGGTAAATCTGGATGCGCAGCCTGCACCGGCAGGCAATATGACCGTGGTGTTGGGTAACGGTTGGCCGGGCATCTTGTTGCATGAGGCCATCGGACATGGCTTGGAAGGCGACTTCAATCGTAAGGGTAGTTCGGCATTTTCGGGGCGCATCGGTGAACGTGTTGCGGCTGAAGGTGTGACGGTAGTGGATGACGGTACAATCGCTAAGCGACGCGGCTCGTTGCAAATGGACGATGAAGGTAATGCCACACAATGCACGACGTTAATCGAGAATGGCATTCTCAAAGGTTACTTACAGGATTCACTTAACGCTCGATTGATGGGCGTGGCGGTGACGGGTAATGCACGTCGTGAGTCTTACGCGCACATTCCCATGCCACGCATGACCAACACCTATATGCTCAACGGCAACAAAGACCCGAAAGAAATCATCGCCTCGGTAAAGCATGGCTTGTACGCCGTGAATTTTGGCGGCGGACAAGTGGACATCACCAGCGGTAAATTCGTGTTCTCCACCGCCGAAGCCTACATGATTGAAGACGGCAAAATCACTCACCCAGTAAAAGGTGCAACGCTAATCGGTAATGGCCCGGATGCACTTACCCGCGTCTCCATGATCGGTAACGATATGGCACTGGATTCCGGTGTGGGTACCTGCGGCAAAGAAGGGCAGAGCGTGCCGGTGGGCGTGGGGCAGCCTACCGTGAGGATAGATGGGTTGACGGTGGGTGGGACTGCTTAGCTTCCTTAGTTGGGTCAAGTAGGTTTGTCGTTGAACTAAACACCTTGCTTCAAACTCGCTGAGATGAAGTCGTCTAAGTCCCCATTCCCACCTTCCCCCTTTGAGGGGTTCGTCCAGAATCCTCCAATTTTGCTGGAGGTAATTTAACTTTCAAAATTGGGATTGCAATTTCATTATAAGTATCCTTCTTGTTCGCCTTTTTCTCCGTTATCAAGTATCCATTCAGCTAGTTCAGATAGAGAATCGGATAGCGTATTTTCTTTTCGTATTGCGGTAAGTTGTACTTTATCAAACTCAGTCAGTGGTTTGCGTACACGCAAAGATGCAATGTCGGCTGTTGTCATTTTCCAAGGTTGCCAAGTGATGCCGCGCTCTATCCAAGGTTCGGCAGCTTTGAGCGCAATGGCTATGCCCGCAGGGTCGGGATCGCAGGCAATGTAAGCCGGTGCAGGTGCAAGGTCTAGCAATTTACCTACTGCGTTACGCCACCAACCGGGTGGGAATCCGGGCAACCAAATTACACCGACATCAGCTTTGCGATGTCGAACGACTCGTTCAAAACTAGTGCGGTTCTCCACCAGTTGCCAACTGCTTATTGTGCCTGTTGCTCTCGTGACAGCTTGCACTGTGGCGGGAGTGAGTGCTACAAAATCAGCGCAACTTGCCAGATCAAGTTGACCTTTGGGTGAAATCAATTGCAGAGGGGCTACCAGCAACAGCAGTGGGGTGTGGCGTTCGATGCGAAATTCCGCCAAGTCCAGTGTCTGTTCCAGCCAATTCCATTCAGATTCGCTCAAACCCTTGGTGTCGTCGCGCGCCAACAAAGCAAAATCGCGGCGTGTGCCACTACGTTGTGCATTCTGCCAACGTTGCAAAGCAGAGATCAGATCGTGGCGCGCCAAAGCGCGATGCACCGGAAGTTCATCCAGTGCAAGCAATGCGGGGACAAGATTGTCGTCACAGTTGTTTGATAATTCCGCGCGTACTGTTTGCCAACGTTGCGCGTTCTGTTCCTTGTCGCTGATGCCAAGCGCGGCGCGCAGTTGCGGCAGGTTACGCAATTCCACTGACCGTGGCCACCAGTCGCCATGTTCGCGTTCTTCGATGACGCTGCACCAGCCTTGGCGCAACAGCCATTCGCGCAAGGTTTCGGCTAGTGCTAAGTTGGCTGCGCCCGCGTCTTTCAGCAGTGTTTCCCAGCGGCTGTTGCCGCCGCGCTTGACCCAGAGCGTCAACAGCTCACGCCATTCGCTTGGAATCAGTTCGAGTTCGGTGGCAGGCTCAATACGGAAACGTCTGCGGCGCTTGCACAGCGCGCGCTCGTCCAGTTCTTCGATCTTGATTGAATCAGGCGTGGTCATTTGGTTCGCGGACCAACACGCCGATGCGCGGAGCCCACGCATCGCCCGCCCGTTTCTTGAACGTCACCAGTGTGAGCATGGACGGGTCATACACGCTGATGTTGTGCGTGACCGGAGTGGTGAGCAGGTATTGCGCGCGGGTGGCTTTGAGGAAGGAGGCAACGCGTTCGATGTTGACAATGTCGAGGTGGGCGAACGGTTCGTCGATGAACACGAAGCCGCCGGGGCGCGATTCCTCCATCATCAATCCGACCAACAGGATCAGCGATTTCATCACTTGCTGACCGCCGGAAGCATCGCCGTCGTTCATGCCCATGAAGCCTTTGTCGTCGAAATCAAAACGTACCGCCAAGCCCGCTTGCGATAGCGTGACATCATCTCCGTTTGCCAATGACACAGGCTCGTGTTCGACTTTGATGCTGGCCATGTCGCCCAGTGCTTTGAGATTTTTTACATAGCGGGTGATGGTGTAGCGCAGCACGGCGATGTATTGCTCGCGCGCCGCATCAGTCTGGTTGCGCGCCATTTCATTGTCGCGGCGGCGTGTGGCCAAATCGCTTTCTTGCCGGGCGTAGTCATCGCGGATTTTGTCGCGCAACACGATCACGCTGGCATCGGTTTCCCACGACTCATCGGTGAAGCGCGCTTCGATTTCGTGGATGCGCCGCGCTATGTTGGTGCTGTCGCGCCACTCTTCGGCAATGAGTTGGTTCGCAGTGGCATCACGCCAAGTTGCAGGCAATTGACGTTGATTTGCACGAAGTCGACGCAGACGCTTGGCTTGATCTTGACGAGCAGGGCGGTTTTCTTTGTCGGCAATTTCCTTGTCCAACCGCAGCATCTGCTGGCGGATTTTTTCCAATGCTTTGTCTGCGGCAATCACCGCTTCATCCGCCTGTGTCCTGTCTTGTTGCGCCTGATACACACCGTTGTCGCGACGTTGGATGGCTAGTGCATCGTAGTGTGATCGCGCTTCGGAAAATTCGGCAGCGCGCGCGGCCAGTTGCGCGCTGGCACTTTCCCCGGCGAGCTGTGCTTTCAGATTGTTCAGTCGAGTGCTTAGCTCATCGCGTTGTTGACGCAACGGAGTGAGCGATTTTTCCAAATCGGCGCGCTGCTGACGTAGCGATTCCAAACGCGCTTTGCCGAAGCGCGCTTGATCCGGTGCGGCAAAACGTCCGCCGCGCCGCTCGCGCAAATAACCTTGCCGCGTAATCCAGTCTTCGCCGCGAGGCAGCTTTGCTCCGGCACTCGTATCTTCGACGCGGCGGATACGCTCCAACAAGCGCAGCAACCATTCCGGCACGGGCTGTGAAAAGCGCACCACTTCCAGCAACGAACCATGCGGCGCGAGACCTGATTTCGTGCGTTCCGGCACGATGAAATGGCGATAGCGCAACTTTTCGCCGAGTGCCATCGCCGCTTCCGTATCTTTTTCTTTTGCCAGCAACACGATGTGGGCAAACGGCGCGAGTACGGCTTCCACGGCGGCTTGCCAAGAAGGATCGGCGATTTCCACCAGATCGGTCAGCAAGTCGTGGGCGATGCCCGCACCACTCAAGGCTTGACGAAAGTTGGCGACATCAGCGGGGTCGGTGCGACGACCAGCGGCGAGATTTTCCAGCATCTCGTCGAACTGGCGTTGTTGCTGCTCTAACTCGGCGATGCGCAAGCGCAGACGGTCACGCTCGTTTTCTAGGTGATCCAGCTCGCGCGCATCAGCAGCTTTGCCACCATCAACATCGGAGATTTGGCGCAGCAGATTATCTTGTTGGTCAACAACTTTTTTCCAACCACCTAACTCAAAATTGATGACATCTAATGCGCGTTGTTGAACTTGTTCGTTTTCATGCGCGGCCTGTTTGCGCAACTGTGCCGCTTGCAAGGTTTGCTGTTGAACTTGCAAATCCAGCGTCAGTGCGTGCCGTTCAGTACGCTTGGCGTGCCAGTCGCGGCGCAACGTTTGCAAAGTGCGCCCCGCATTTTCGGCTTCTTTTTGCAGCAGATGATGCTCTAAACGTGGAAGCGTTTCTGATACCAATACGGTGCGTTCTTCGTTCAAACGTTTCCATTCAAGAAAGCGATTGACGTTTAGCTCGTGTGTCTTGAGGCTGAAACCAAGTGCTTCCAATTGTTGCTGCACTGCATCCAATTCGCGCGTGGTGTGTTCTTGATGGTGGCGCGCTTCTTGATACCGCTCCAGCACTTCTTTGTCGCCGAATACCTGAAACACCAGTTCTAATAATTCTTTCGGAGATAGTTCGCATAGCTTATCGGTCTGCCCTTGTTCCAGCGACAACACGCGGGCGATAGCTGGCGATAATCCGGCACTATGCAGCAGGCGTTGATAATCACGCACACCGAATTCTTGTCCCTGTTGCTCGATGTCTTCCAGTGTCACTTCGCCTTCTGCAACCCAGTATTTGCGTATCCAATCGCCACCTTTTTTGTCGATGCGACAGGCGAGCGTGATTTTGTCCTGCTGGTAGGGCAAGCTAAACG
>JABFRF010000189.1 GCA_013141315.1 Gallionella sp.
TGAAATAGGCTATGTGCAGCCCTTGTGGCAAGCCATGCAGAGTGGCAAAATTTCGCAGATTAAGATTGATGTTTTGGCGGGTGACAACTCACGTAGCTTCAACGTCATGCGTAGTGCAGCTTGGAAAGTCTGGCGGCGCAGCAAGCCATTAGCTCAATTTTCGTTGGTGTAAAATCAACTCAATTAACAATACGCTGGGAGTAACAATGGGTTTCTGGGATACGGCGGTGCAATTTTTTTGGCGCGATGAGTCGTTGCTGGTGTCAGTGATGGCGTTGGCTTTAGCGTTTGCGTTGTTCCATTATCACCGGGAAGGTCGTAAAAGTATCATCAACACGTTGGCGTTTTTCTTCGCTTGTATGGTGGGGCAATTTCTCGGCGGATTGTTACATGCTATGCAGCTGCCTACTGCGGCTGCAGCCGCTCATGAGGCATTTGTAATCGGCATGGGCATTGCGTTGATACGCTTATGGGGCTTGTTGGTGTTTCGCATTGTGCTCCCTAAAGCGGGCATGACTTTTCCTCGCATCGCTGAAGATTTGTTTGTGATTGTTGCCTACCTCGCTTGGGGTTTGGTCAGACTGCGTTATGCAGGTTTGGATTTAGGCAGCATTGTCGCCACGTCTGCGATGATAACCGCTGTGGTTGCGTTTGCTATGCAGGACACGCTGGGTAACATTCTCGGTGGACTGGCTTTGCAGTTGGACAACTCGATTGAGATTGGTGACTGGATTAAAGTCGATGATATTTCCGGCAAGGTCGTTGATATACGTTGGCGTTCTACCTTGGTTGAAACGCGCAATTGGGAGACCGTAGTGTTCCCGAATAGCCAGTTGATGAAGAATAAATTTTTGGTACTGGGCAGACGTAGCGATCAGCCTGTGCAATGGCGACGTTGGATTTGGTTTGGAACCGCTTTAGATGTAACGCCTAGCAAAGTGGTCAAGGCCGTGGAAGGTGCGATTTCACATGCGGAAATTAGCAATGTCGCCAAGCAACCTTCGTCTAGCTGTGTATTGATGGAGATAGACAAAGGCTATGCGCGCTATGCATTGCGCTACTGGCTAACGGATATGGCAGCGGATGATGCAACGGATGCCGCAGTGCGCTGGCATGTTTACACGGCATTGGAGCGTGCGGGCATCAAGCTGGAAGTTGAAGAGCAGAATGTCCACTATGTGCGCGAGAATGAGAAATACGAAGCGGCGGTGCATCAGCGTGAATTAGCGCGCCGCATGAAAACGCTCAAACGCGTCGAGTTGTTTGCGCAGATGAGCGAGGATGAATTGCACAAGCTGGCCGAACGTTTGAAATACGCACCGTTTGCCAAGGGCAATGTCATCGTTAAGCAAGGTGTCGCAGAACAGCATAGATTGTTTATCATTATCAACGGTGAAGCCGAGGTTTATCTGGAAAAGGCAAGCGGGGAGAAGCGCATGTTGAATGTGTTATCCAAGGGTGATTTTTTTGGTGAGATGAGTTTGATGACTGGTTCACCGCGCAGGGCTTCGGTCATTGCCAAAAATGATGTCGAATGCTACCGCCTAGATAAATCTGCATTTGAAGAGATTATATTAGCCCGTCCCAGCATAGCGGATGAGGTTGCACAAATTCTCGTCGCGCGTCGCGCGCAATTAGATACCGCATTGCAAAACCTTGATGACGAACCTAATCATCAAGAAATGCAGCATCAACAAAATGATGTATTGGCAACGGTTAAGCGATTTTTTGGAGTGCAATAGCCAAAAAAACAGCTGTCCACGAAAATCACGAACAACACGAACAAATTCAAAGAACTCTATGGGGGAATAAACCCTAGTTTGTGGGTTGTTAGAAGAACTAAGCTGTTTTGTTTTCGTGATTTTTGTGTATTTCGTGGATGAATTTTTGTTTTGAATTTAACCAATAAATGCGTTCTGTTGTATCATCGCGCCGCATTTTTGTGGAGGTAATATGAAAACCGTATTTTTAGATTTTGAAAGCTCCATCGCCGATTTGGAAGATAAGATTGAGCAGTTGCGTACAGTGAATGACGATTCGGCTGTGGACCTCGCCGACGAGATCGCGCAATTATCAAAGAAGAGTGAAGCATTGACCAAAGACGTATATTCAAAGCTAACGTCTTGGCAGATTTCCCAAGTGTCACGCCATTCACAGCGCCCTTACACGCTGGATTACATTGATGCGTTATTCACCGATTTTGAGGAGCTGCACGGCGACCGTTCGTTTGCCGATGACAAAGCGATCGTGGGTGGCTTGGCAAGATTCAACGGTCAAAGTGTGATGGTCATCGGCCATCAAAAAGGCCGTGATACCAAAGAAAAAATCATGCGTAATTTTGGCATGCCGCGTCCCGAAGGCTATCGAAAAGCCATGCGTTTGATGCATTTGGCAGAAAAATTTGGCATCCCGATCATGACTTTTATTGATACACCCGGAGCTTACCCCGGTGTGAATGCCGAAGAGCGCGGTCAGTCCGAAGCGATTGGTCGCAACCTTTACGAAATGAGCGAATTGCGCGTGCCGATTATTTGCACCGTGATTGGTGAGGGTGGTTCAGGTGGTGCGTTGGCGATTGCGGTTGGTGACGCGCTGATGATGTTGCAATACAGCACCTACTCGGTTATTTCACCGGAAGGCTGCGCGTCAATTTTGTGGAAGAGTGCTGATAAGGCATCTGAAGCAGCGGAGACACTAGGGATTACGGCAACGCGCTTGAAGGCGTTGGGTTTGGTGGATAAGATTATCAGTGAACCACTTGGCGGTGCGCATCGTGATTACTCAGCAAGTATGCAAAGCGTGAAGAAGGCACTAGCTGACACGCTCAAGGCCTTGCAGAAAAAAACGCCTGATGAAATGATGCAAGAGCGTTTCAATCGCTTGATGAGTTATGGCAAGTACAAAGAAATCGAGTTGCAGTAAATCACACTTCATTTGTCATTCCAGCGCAAGCTGGGATGACATCTCCTAAAATCAGTAGTGTCCTCATCCAATCAATTTGTTGAAAAAGTAGCAGCGCAAATCGCGCCATTACTCCCTGTGCATAGCCGCATTCTGATTGGCTTGAGCGGCGGAGTGGATTCAGTCGTATTGCTGCATCTGTTAAATCAATTTGCTCCGAAATTTTCCTGGCAACTATCCGCACTGCATGTACATCACGGCATCAGCCCGAATGCCGATGCGTGGGTGAAATTTTGCATGGAGCTGTGCGCGAATTACGCTATTCCTCTGGTTATTGAACATGTTGATATTGCGCCGTTGCGTGAACATGGCATCGAAGCCGCAGCGCGAAAATTGCGTCATGCTGCATTTGCCAAGCAGCCTTGTGATGTGGTCGTACTTGCCCATCACGCCGATGACCAAAGTGAAACATTGTTGCTGCAACTGTTACGCGGGGCGGGGGTGAGAGGGGCGAGTGCAATGCCGCAGTTTTCTGGGTTTAATAGAAATAGTGTTGAGTTCCGTCCCGTTCGGGCTGATGGAACAACTAGCCATTCGACTAAGTCAGCAAATAACGCTGACCAAGTCGCTGGTTATGAGCTTGTCGAAGCCAATTGTGATTTAGCAACATCACACCCTTCGACAGGCTCAGGGCGAACGGATTCTGTAAAGTCGACCGTCCGCCCACTGCTGCACTGTTCCCGCCATGAAATCCTAAACTACGCGGCTGAACATCGGTTGCAATGGATGGAAGACGAAAGCAACGCCGACGACAGCTACCCGCGCAATTCTTTGCGACATCGGGTGTTGCCTTTGCTGGGCGAAAAGTTTCCCGCCTACCGAGACACCTTGGCGCGCAGTGCGCAGCATTTTGCCGAAGCGAACAGCTTGTTGGATGAGTTGGCGCAACAAGATGCTGTTCAGGCAATAGCGGGCGAAACAATGGCAGTTACAGCCTTGCAATCCCTTACACCACCCCGCGCAAAAAACCTGCTGCGTTATTTCCTCCACCGCTTGGGTGCGACTATGCCGCAAGCGGTGCAGATTGATGAAATGCTGCAACAACTATGCAACGCACGCGATGATGCGGCGGTGTGCATCAGCTTTGGTGACTGGCAAGTGCGACGTTATCAGGGCAAGGTGTATGTGCTGTGCGCTTTAGGTGAATTTGATAAGCACATCGTGATGTCATGGCACGGCGAAGCCCAGCTAATTTGGCCTGCGTTGAATACATCGCTTCAGTTTAAGCACACGCAAGGAGTAGGCATTAGTCTAGGAAAATTACAGCACGCCTCAGTGACTTTACGTCTAAGGCAAGGTGGCGAAACACTGCGTCCGCATCCCAAAGCCGCGACACGCACGCTAAAGAATCTATTGCAAGAACACCACATCCCGCCTTGGCAGCGTGACCGATTACCGTTGTTGTATTGCGGCGAAGAGCTAGTGTGTGTGGTGGGTGTGGCGATTGCGGCGGCGTATCAAGCGGCTGGAGATGAGGCAGGAATTTCGGTCAATTTTTAATCGGACATTGCCCACTGCGGATTCCACACCACTTCCCACAGGTGTTGATCGGGATCTTGAAAGTAGCCCGCGTAACCGCCCCAAAAAGTATCTTGCGCGGGTTTGACGATGACCGCACCTGCTGCTTTTGCTTGTGCCATCACGGCATCCACTTCCGCTTTGGACGAGACGTTATGCCCGATGGAAAGCTCGGTGGGGCTTGCCTTGCCGAGTGGCAGGCCGGTATCGTGAGCCAAGCTCTGGCGCGGCCAAAGCGCCAGTTTCAATCCTGCTTGCAAATCAAAGAAGGCGACTGCGCCATGCTCAAACTCGGTGCCGAAAATGCCTTCGGTTTTGAAGCCTAGCCCATCACGGTAGAAGCACAGGGATTTCTCCAAGTCGTCCACAGCGAGGGTGATGACAGTGATGCGGGGTTTCATTTCAGTGTCTCCTTGCTCGTGTTCATTCGGCGCAATAAAGATTGCGCGCTACGTGGACTGTTTTTGCGTACCACCGTTTAACTTCTGGGTTGAGCATTACTTGGCTACTCCGCAACACCTTTTGTACTTGACTCCGCTACCGCAAGGACAAGGCTCATTGCGACCGACTTTCTTCATCGGTTTTATAGGCATCACTTTGGCACCTGAAGGATTAGCGGTAACCTGCTGAATGACTTGCGTGACGTTTATAGTAGTTGAGTTTTGGGAGGGTGGTGTTTGTGAGAAAAGCTGGGCAGTTGCCAACACAACGGCAAGGAAACCATATAGCTCTGACTTATTTTCGGGGAGTAGTTTTCCCAAGCCAGAAAGGGCGGGTAATTCCTTTTCAATTCGAGACACAACTTGTTCTCGTGTTTCCGATTTTGCTTTTGCCTCTTGCAGTATTTGAGCAAGGCTTGTTAATTCTGCAATTGTTCTTTCAGGTGCGGAAAGAATTTCGATTGTGTTACCGATGAAATTGAAGACACCATCAGGAACATGACCCATTCCACCGCAACTTGGACACGGGCCTGAGCGGTTTCCTGCAAAGGAAATATTCGTAGAATTTTCGATGAAGATACCTGAATTGAAGACGGTGCCGCAGGTGTCACAGAAAGCGGGAATAGACGGCATGGTGGTTCCTATTTGAACTTAACGAAAAGCAGACACGCCAAAGCGCACATGAAACAGCACCTTCTTTAATTTTCAAAGTGTTTGCATTGATTGGCGTGCCAACACTCTATGCTAAGCAGCGATTATGGGTCAATACTAAGGTGAATGCGCTCGGCAGGTTTGTAGGCCTTGCCGTCTGCGACAGCGGCAGCAAAGCCTGTTAGAATGCCGCCCTCAGAATTTCTGATTAACTTTTTAATTTGTTTGGAGAAAGAAGCATGGCTGTTGAACGTACTCTGTCGATTATCAAACCTGATGCGGTTGCAAAAAATGTGATTGGTCAAATTTACGCGCGCTTTGAAGCGGCTGGCTTGAAGGTTGTGGCTGCTCGTATGACGCAGTTGTCCCGCGCTGAAGCGGAAGGTTTTTATGCGGTGCATAAAGCCCGTCCATTCTTCAATGATTTGGTGAGCTTTATGA
>JABFRF010000133.1 GCA_013141315.1 Gallionella sp.
ATTTGAATCCTACCGAAGTACCGAGGCCATAATTGCGCACACCTGAGTTATGCGAAGTCATGACCGAACCCCATGCACCGATGTCCCAGCGTTGAGTGAGGTCGTGGCGGATTTCTGCGCCGAATAGGTCGGTGTAGCCTTTGTATTCATTGTTATCAAGGGTGTCCAACACATATTTAGCGCCGTATTGCAGACTGATCTGGGTGTGGCGATTTGGCATGTAATTGGCGTGCAAGTTGTTGATCAATTTTTTGCCACGGATGGAAATGCCCGCACTTTGGCTGTTTTGAGTGATGTAGTCACCGCGATCGAACCATACCCAGTTGCCATCGTTAGGGCGATGCGCATAAGACAAACGCAAGTCGGTATCGCGTTTTTGCATGACTAAGCCGTTAGCTTGGCGAAGGGTGTAGCCTGCTGCCAGATTGCGACCTGAATCAAGGCTGCGTTGCATGCCTAAAAGCAAGTTACGTTGCTGGTTATCATTGGCATTACGCAATTCGATACGGCCATTCACGCCCCAAAGTTTGTCGTTATAGGCACCACCGATTGCCGAGGCAGTGTAATCGGCAGAGGTGGAAGGCAAGCCTGACGAGCCGCCCGATCCCGATGCCAAAGGTGTATTCAAGTTAAGCGAGGTTGCGGTGTTTTTCAGGGTGTGGGTGCGATCCAAGCTGAAGTCGGTTTGCCAATGCTCGTTGATCTGCCAGCGTTGTACCAAGCCGAGATTGTTGTAGATACGCTCGGAGTCGTTGCTGAAATTTTGTCCTATCGAAGCAGACATTTCGCCACCCGTCCAAGGCTGGGTGCGCAATCCGAAGCGCGATGTGTTGGCGGCGATTCTCTCACCGCGGGCAAATTCTTGTTCGGCAAATACTTTGGTTTGTTCGGTAAGTTTGTAATCTGAACCCAGCGTGGCGCGATTCGGCATATTCGCGCTACCCGCCGTGCCGCTGGTGACTTCGCCTGCGGCGCGCAAGGTGAGCTTTTTGTTGTCAGTGGTGTAAGCCGCGCCGCTGATGATCTGGTTGCTTTGTGTATCGCCTGCAGCAGTTTGGTCATGCGCGCTACGGGCGCCGTAATAGGCATTCAAATTCTCGCTGATATGATTTTCAGCCCGGCCTTCGATGACGCTGTTTTTTGTATCAGTGGTCAAATTAGTCTGTTGGTAAGCCTGACCTTTTAGTTGAGTTCTTTCAGACAATTTAACGCGACCATCCACGCCCATCTTGCGCGTGGAGCTTTCCGATGCGGCTTGTTGACCCACACCGAAGGCACCTTGCTGTTCGCGCAAATAGGCATTGGCATCCCAGGCTGCCTCGTGGTGTTTCACTTCAACCAGCGCGGCGTTGCCGTTCGTTGCCACACCGGCATGATCCTGATTCGAGGAGGCAATCTCGCCGCGTAATTTGGTTTTGTCATCTAGCTGCAGGGTTGCGTCTATGCCTTTTAAATTGCCTGTCGCACCCACTGTACCTTCATGTATCAGCGTCGCACCGATTTCAAGTTGTTGCGTTGCCTTTACGCTGGCCCGACCGCCGGCAGTAGCTTTGCTGTCGGCCGGATCGGCTGACTCATATTCAGCCACGATGTATATCGGGTTGAACTGGCTATCGCGGGAGTTGATCGGCTCGTGGAAGGTCAAGGTACCTTTGTCGTAATCGACGTTGTAATCCAAGTAACGCGTCAAAGTTTGAACATTGACGATGATTTGTGATTGGAAGCGATCACGGGTTTCGATACGGATTTTGTCGGAGTTCACTACCAAGTTTCCGCGAGATAATTTGTACACGCCTGATGTGCCATTACCCGGAATCTCATCCTTTAAATACGCTTGTGAGGTGATCGAAGCAAATGCGTTGTAGCCGATTTGTTCGCCTTTGTAGGAGCTTTTCACGCCATTTAGGGTGCGGCTGTAACGTGATAATTCAGTCACGGTTAGGCCGGTGTCATAGTCACCAAACATCGCGTAAAACTGTTTGCGTTCCAATTTCACATACAAGCGGCTGGACGATGCGGCATCAAAGCCCGCCTGCATCGCATCGGCATACAAAGTGTAATACTGGGTTGGATCGATGGCCTGCTTGAGCAGCTTGTTGCCGGTTTGTTTCGACGTGTCGTAGGCCAGGGTCAGCAGGAAATCACCTTTGATGCTGCCCTTGGCGTAGAAGGCCAGCTTGTTGCCATCGAACAATTCTTTTTCCGCATCGGCGGCCTGCAAGACTTGCATATTGCCAGATAACGATTTGTGTCCCAGTGTGCCTTCGCCAAAACCGACCAGGATCCAATCACGTTGTCCCGCTTCCAACCAGGCACGCAGCTCTTGTTTGCGTGAATTGTTGAATTGGAAATTCAGCACCGCTTCACCCGATTGCGTAGTCGGCTCCAGTTCTATCATGGCCATACCATCGCTCATCACTTCAAAGTGAGGTTTGCCGCCGAGTGTGCCTGTCAAAGGGTTGCGGGTGATCGCTTCATGGCGATTGTATGAGCGATACGGCTCGCCCAATACAAATTCGCCATTGATGCCGCGACGGACTGGTACGCCATCTTTATCGAGAAAGCGCACAGCAACAATCGGGCGAGTTTTACCGTCAGCAACCAGACGCGAAAGGGCAGGGATAAACTCAACATGATCCGGTGTGGCAGCGTAATGGATGTTACGTACGGTACGGCTAAATTCTGAACCGTCCGCATTGCTCACGACCAATTCAATTTTGTTGTCACCTTCAGTGACTGGCACTGCGCGCCAAGTACTGAGCGTGACAGTGCGTGATGCATTGGCTTTTGCGCCGTCGTATAACAAGGGATTGACCGACGCACCATTTACCGTCAAGGTTAATTTTTGTTGCGGCGCATGTTTGACTGCGATGTTCACTACCGGCAAATTAGGGTGGAAGTCCTCTTGAGGGTGGAGCCACTCCACACCCGGTTGTGCCGATGTTAGCCAGGCTTCATCGTAAGCCATTTTATCCATTAACTGGCTGTTGTCATCATCATTAGGGGCTTTGGCGGGGCGGCTATCAGCGGCCTCAACCAACACTTCAGCGGATGTCCCTTGGCTGGTCGGGGCATGGTTGATCATCTCAATTTGTGCAACGGGCAGATTTTTCCCTGATTGACCCAGTGTGGTGTAACGCATCATTGATTTGATGGTTGCACGCGGACCGATGCCCTCAACTGAAATCGTATATTGATCTTGCCAACGTGTCGGACGTGCTTGGCTGCGGAAAGTGAGCGCATTGGATGAGCTAGTCGGATCGGCAATACTGATGTCATTCAGTTTGGCCGTGCCGGGTATGTATTGGGTTCCTTCAGGCAAGATGATCGTGGCCGAATAGCCTGTCACTTCTGTGCCGCTGACTATTGCCAATGAAACAATGGTCAAGTCGCTTTGAGTATGGGTGCTAAGGGTTTGCGAGAGTCGTAACGCAACGGGAGCTTTTTTCTGTACGTGGAAATCTGCGCGCCACAAACTGCCGGCACGCAAGTTTACAAATTGAGAATAGGAGCGGCCGGCAAAGCGATCATTCTTTTCGCAAGCCACGACTTCGTAATCTTTAGGCAAGGAATCCAAATCCAATTGCACCACGTGTGTACCCGGGCGCACGTTGTCGATGTGCCAGCGTCCGGCTTTGTCTGTCAGCGCGTAAGTGCCATCCTGCAACAGGATGCGCGCATTAGCCAAGCCTGTTTCGTCATTCTCTACTTGGTCGTCGCATGAGCCATCAATCACGCGTCCGATTAGGATTGATTTGTTGCGGAACAACTCTTCACGTACCAGCACAGTCGCATGGGCCGTGTTCGAAGTTGCGCCACTGATTGCAGCAGCGGTATTTTCAGCCGTACCGGTATGAGCCGCAGGCGTTATTTCCAATACATAACGCACAACGGCAGGGCTGGGAACATTGGTGAGGCTGAAAGTGAGTGTGCCAGTATCTGCCGCAACAATCGGATCAGCCATAGCCGTACCATTCAAACGAGCTGACCCTTTTTGATAGCGGAAGCCAACAGGTGGATGGTCGGCGATTTGCGCGTTGATCGTGGCGACAGTAGATTTGATGTTAAGTGTATAGGGTACAAAATCGCCTGTACTTGCAACCGTTTTCTCAGCGATTTTTTCGATAGTCAACACAGGCACATTCACGGTCACGCTGGCGCGAGCCGCATTGGTCAGATTACCCACTTCAGCAGCGATGTTGTCAGCGGCGCCAAGCAGTGCGGCTGGCGTCACTTCCAGTTGATAGCTGATGGTTGTCGGGTTGCTAGCACTGGTGAGGCTAAAGATAAAGCTACCGTTCGCCGCGATTACCGGGTCGGCAACCGCAGTGCCATTTATGCTTGCAGTCCCTGTTTTGTAGATAAAACCAGCAGGAGGCGTGTCCTCAACTTGTGCGGTGATCGAGGGTGCCGTTGAACTGACGGTGACGGTGTAAGGCACAAGATCACCTGCGCTAACCGATGTGATTGCGGCCGATTTTTGTAGGGTCAAAACGGGGGCTTGTACCAATACGCTGGCGTGAGCCGCGTTCGTCGGATTGCCTACTTCAGCAGCCATGTTATCTGCCGCGCCAAGTAGTGCGGCAGGTGTCACTTCCAATTGGTAAGCAATGATGGCGGGACTCGTTGCATTGTTGAGACTAAAGGTGAAGCTGCCATTGCCAGCTAGGAGTGGATCAGCAATTGCCACCCCATTCAAGGTTGCTGATCCCGCTTTGTAAATGAATCCCCCGGGGGGCGTATCTACGATCTGTGCAGTCATGGTTGCCGCCGTTGAAGTGACGGTGACCGTGTATGGCACTAAGTCACCAATAAAAGCGACGGTCTTTGCGGTAGCTTTAACGATGGATAGCGCGGCGGCATTCTTGTCGAGCGGAATATCAAGCTTGAGGGCCGGGCCCCATAAGGTAAACAGGCCGCCATAAGAACCGCCTGGCGTTGTAGCGGGGTTGCCCAAAATGAATGGGGAGGAAGGCGGTGTGCCTATCTGGACTGGTAACGCAGAAGCGGGCTTGGTCGAAATGACATATCCACCCGGTGGCACGATGACAAGTTTATAACTGCCCGCAGGGGCGAGCGGAAAGCGGAAGCCGCCCGGAGATACGCTGGCGTCGCAATTGGTCGGTGAGCCGGAGGTGATCGGCTGGATCAATGGCGTGACACCATCATCGCAATACACGGTAACTGGTGCACCGGCGCTATTAACTAAACTCACTGTTGCACCATTGATTGGCGCACCGGTTGTTGAATCGAATACGATCCCATACGGATCGATCAAGCCGCTACTTGAGCTGGCTGCGCCGCTTGCACCGCAGCCAGTTGGGTTGTAATTGGCGGTGATGGTTTCGTTATGCGCGGAGATGTTGATGCTGCCATTGTTGGGTGTAGGCCCGGCGCCAATCAGGAATGTACTCGGAATCGCGCCGATGAACACCCCGGTAGAGATACCGGTTTCGGTGAGCTGCATCACTTCACTGTCACCGCCTATTGTAGTTTTAACAGTGACAGCGATGGTGTCTTTGGCTGCACCATTGAGGTTTCCGTCATAACTGATCACACGGACAAAAATCGGTTCGTTGCGGGTGAATTGGGAAATCGCATTACCCTGAGCATCATTAAGTGGTGCAAGGAGTAAGTTCGCGGGCAGGCTAATTGCAGCAGGATTAGGCGTAGCTGGTGTGGGTAGCGGAACAGGGTAGACAAGTGGGATGAAAGGTCCACTAGTTGAGCCACTAGGCGAATATGAGCTGGCTTGAACGTCGTCATTAAATGCATTGGGATTGGCCGCCTGAGCCTGACGAGAGGCGGGAATATATTGCAGTAAGTCGATTTTAATCTCTGCGGCAAAGCAACTGGTTGTGTTGACTAACTTTGTACCCGTACGGGTGAAGTTGACAGCACCTACACTGTAATTTGCTGTTGCGATATTGTTGATCGGACTATTAGCCGGACTAATGGCCGAGGCATTCGCGCTCAAGCCGAATAGGGTTACAAGTAACAACGCCTTTTTCTGAACACTAGTCATGCTCAGAAAAAGGCGGGCTGGCCTTGCGGCCAACCTGCCTAAAGCATCCCGCGCCGCACGTTTAACTGTGCGGGTTGGGGATGAACTCATTGTGAAACGATCAAGCACTGTTTAACGTTTCGCTTATTGCACGAACGCGTTGAAGAACACAGTCACGTAATCACCCACTGCCAGTGTTGCACTTGGTACCAAGTGATTTGCAGTGGTCAAGCTACCATATGTGATGGTGATGATTTGACCGGCAATGCTTGCGCCTGCAGTGGTTGCGTCAGCTGCCACAAACGTACCCGGTGCGACACCCGTACCAAATGTTGCGGCAAAGCCTGAAGCAGAAAGGGAGTTGGCAACGTTGCCAGATACACAGTTGGTAGCAGGCATAGCACCGCTATTCAACTTCGGATCCATCAACAGAGCTGCATCCAAGGTATCACCCAACGATGTCAGTGAAGCTGCAACCGTACCGCTGTTAGACACCGTGATGGCATAACGTACTGCTGAACCCGGAATGTTCTTGGGGTTAACGTTACCATCTGCCGGATCGCAGATTGGTGTAACGGTCTTCTGAACAGTTAAGGTTGCAGTGACTACGTCGTACGTGCCGCGCGCAGAGGAGTCGCCATTCAGTGCTATGTCATCTGTACCTGGAACGGTATCAGCGAACACCACATCAACACCAGCCGTATTTGCACCTGCGTTAACCAGTGCAGCGCCGACTGCTGCTCCTGCTGCGCCACCAGCGCGTGCTGTCGCCAGCAAGCTGATGTTAGAGAAGTCGATAGTAGTCAATCCCAAAGGAATGTTGGAAAGCACCGTCACCACGACACTGCTGCCGGAAGGCAATTCATCAATGAAGGTTTTTTCGCCCACATCTAAAACGCCATTGCTATTGGTGTCGATGAATGCAACCAGACCCGTGCCATCGAAGGTGTCAGCATTACCGGCTACAACTGTGCCGGTAAGCAAGTTAGCGGCGACCAGCGCGAAGTCTTGAACGGTATTGCCCAAGTTGGTTACAGTAAATGTGTGAACCGCACCGTTTTGTCCTGGCGTTACCGTTGTGACAGCACCCGCATCGACGACAGATAAGTTGATTTTATTATCTACTGTGAAGGGTGTCGCTGTACCGGCACCAGCGGTGTTACCTGCTGCGGATGAACCAATAGGTGTTTGTGCGAGGGTTCCAACTTTATAGTCCAGTGTGGCCAAGTTGCTAATGACCGTGCCAGACGCTGTGCCTATCGGCGCAGCCAGCGCACTTTGGGCAACCATGCCAAACAATGCCGCACCAGCCATCAGTGCGACAAGCTTGGTAGGCTTGTGTGTTGTGTTCGTTTTCATTTTGAATCTCCTTAAAAGTGACAACTAAAATACTGCATGTTTACTACTGAAACTGACATCTGAAGCTATTTCAAGATTACTGATTAAATGGTGGGTCAAATCCTCGCGGTGGACCACACCCGGAATGGGGAGGGCCGATGCAAGGTGGATCAGCCAAGGGTTGGGATACGAAATATCGTCCCGGGTAAGTTGAGTAAATAAGATTCATGATGAATGGCTTAGTTTATCGTTGCGCGAAACCCCACTTCACCCGTATTGCCTGCGGGGAGTTGTTTTTTGTATGACCAGCGAATATGGGTGTAATCCTTGGGCAACGCGATATGTTCTGCCCCGTCTGAAGCTTTGATCTTGAGTGACTCGGCCACACCAAAAGTTTTACCGCCATCTGCCGAGAATAAAATTTCGCAGTCTTGTCCGAACGCACTACCGGCTTTATAAGTGGTGCTGTTTGGGATAGGGTTGTTGATTACGATATCACTGGCCGCTTTAGTGCTGATATTTTCGAAGCTGTTGGTGAAAATGATTTCAGTACCCGGAACCGCTTTCTCTACTGGTTTGCGTTCCATGGTTTTGCTGCCATCTTTTGCCGTCACTTCTACTTCGATTTGAGCAATACTCCTCACTTTAATAGCACCATCCGCCGCTAGCACATTGAGTGATAGACTGCTTAACAAAGCAATCAGCGTGGTGGAAAGTATTAGGTTGGATATGCGCATCTTGACCTCCTTGAAAGTTAATTGATGGTTGCCTGAAATTGGATAACGACATTCGTTGCCGGCACAGTTACGGTCCCGCGAGTGATCGTGATGGTGTTACCTATAAATTCGGTATTATCCGTCGGTGTATCGGCTGCATCTGTTTGCGCGATTCCGTTGACCGTGATGCTTTGTGGAACATAGGTGGTATTGGCAGGTATCGGGTCGGTAATGACAAGGTTGTTTACGGTGCCAGTGCCGGCGAAACTTGCGACAATTTGGTAAGTGATAATAGACCCCGGGCGCAGTACAGTATCACCACTGGCAGGGTTTAATACAACGGGTCCCGAAGCCGGTTGCACGCTCACGATAGTTTTACTGAGTGTGACAGTGAGATCATTGATTAGATAAGCGGCATAGGCAGAATGTTTAGCATCGTGAGCGATATCGACTGGCCCGGCAGCATCGGCAAAAACTGTATCAACTATCAATAAAGTGTCGGCAGAAGAGGATGCAGTCAAGGCTGCGCCGCCGACCGCAGTAGTTGTGGCTGTTAGTCGAACAACGGACTGCTGTCCACTAGTGACAGAGCTGGGTATATCGCTCACGATGAAGACGGTTTTCGTCGCATCGGGATTCAAACTTGAGATGCTGGTTGCCGTGTCAATGAGTGGCTCATATATGCCATCGTTGTTCGCATCAACATAAGCGACCCATCCGGCTCCGTTGAAATTATTTGTATCAAAAGGTGCTACACCGTTAATGGACGGGTTGCCATTTGCTTGAGTTGCAGATAATGAATAACCTTGAGGGTCATTGCCCAAGTTGGTTATATGGAATGTCGTTACTGCAGCCGGTTGTCCGGCAACAACCAAGGTAGGTGCACCCGTTGTTTCGGTCACCAGTAAATTGATTTTTTTGTCGACTGCAAAAAGTATAGTATTGCTTGATCGGCTATCAGCAATGTTGCCGATTACATAACCAACGCTGACCCGATTAGCGATCACTTGTCCGGAAGGTGTTCCGCCCGCCCAAGCCATTTGTGGCAATACCAGAAATAGTACAACCCACATGCTTAGCAAGCGTGTGGGTTGGTAGTATGTAGAGTGAGTAATAAATCCCATTTAGTGTGGTATTAAATTTAAATCTTGACAAAGTAACCTTTATTTAAAGTCCCTGAATTTACTTAGGATTGTCCACTTAATTTGCATGACGCGACCATGCTTAATTTTATAAGCGGTACCGATACTACATTAGCAGGTAATATGCCACAATGGATTTTTTGAAGTATCTAATACATAACAGTTAGATACGGAACAATGGCGAAGCATTTTATGCTTTTGTTGGCGGGCAAGTATGACGAGGTGTTGTCGAAAATGACATAAAAATGACAATAATCTCTTGGCGAGCAGTGTTTCTGGTAAAAAAAGACATCCAAGCAGATGTCTTTTTTTGCATTCATTAAATCAGGGCTTAATCTATTTTTGCTTTGGCACGTAGGGCTGCTATCGTGTCCTGTACCGACTGCTGTTGCATGCGTTGCGCGATTTGTAGTTTGAGTTCTTCGAACGATGGCATTTTCAATTCGCGTACATCGTCGAGTTTGATCACATGCCAGCCGAACTCTGTTTGTACCGCTTCTTTAGTGTATTCACCTTTTTTCAGGCTTGTTAATGCGGCTGCAAAGGGCGGAACAAAGCTGCTCGGAACGGTCCAGCCCAACTCGCCACCATGTTCAGCCGAGCCTGCGTCTTTGGATTCTTTCGCTGCTATTTTGTCGAACTTACCCTTTTTGCCAAGCTGGGCAATGATGGCCTTGGCTTCAGCTTCAGTCTCAACCAAAATGTGCCTAGCGTTATATTCTTTGCCGCCTGCGGTAGCTTTGATCTTGTCGTATTCCTGCTTTAGTTGCTCTTCGGTAGCGATATTGTTCTTCATACTGCTTTGCACGAACATACTCGCCAAAACCGATTCTCTGGCAACTTCAATTTGCTGAGCCGCATCTGGATCCTTATCTAAGCCTAAACGGATGGCTTCTTGCGCCAACACCTCTAGGTTGATGATGTCTTCACGTACTGCTTTGCGCAGTTCGGGTGTGTCAGGCTGACCTTGAGCGGCGGCTGCTTTGATACGGCCATCAATACGCGCTTGGGGAATGGCGATGCCATTGACCATGACAGCAGCTTTGTCTTCGGCAAAAGCGGTGTTAATTGTAAAGGCGCTGATCAGGGTGAGTGCAGCTAATTTGCTGGTGTTTAACATTGTGAGTCCTCGTAAAAAAGTTACTAGATTGTAGCTAAATTTCGTTTGGCGTGAGTGCCTGTATGGTGAGCGCGTGTATGTCTTGCTTCATCATGTCGCCAAGGGCCAAATATACCATACGGTGTCGCGCTATCGTGTTTTTACCGATGAATTGCGCCGAGGCAATGCGCAACACGTAATGCCCGCCACCACTGGCTGAACCAGCATGACCAGCGTGTTTATGGCTGTCATCGGTCAACTCAAAAGCGGTGGGATTAAATGTAACAAGTCGTAGTCGTATTTTTTCTAAACGATTGCTCATGCGAGATATTCAGATTGGGAATGTTTTTTTGAAAGGTTTGATATTCACCGATGCATATATCCCGGCGGTGATATAAGGATCAGCATTCGCCCATTCTTGCGCTGCGTGTAGCGAACTAAATTCCGCAACGATTAAGCTGCCGGTGAAACCCGCAGCGCCTGGTTCAGCTGAATCAACAGCAGGAAAAGGGCCTGCGAGTAACAAGCGACCTTCAGTTTGTAATGTCTGTAATCGAGCAACGTGCGCAGGACGTGCGGCGATGCGTTTACCCAAGCTATTGGGTGTGTCGAGTCCAGTAATCGCGTACCACATCAATTATTCTCCTTTTTTTCATCTATGTATTTTGTCAGCCAAGCACCTTGCGCCAGAATAAATACCAGCATCATCCCAGTGAAACCGAACAGTTTAAAAGTAACCCAGCTATCGGTGGAGTAATTGAATGCAACGTAGAGGTTGATAAAGCCAAGCACCAGAAAAAACAAGCTCCACGCTAAATTTAATCGACTCCAAACATGCACGGGCAGCGCGATTTTTTCTTGCAGAAAAGTGCGAATTAGATTCTTTTTGAACGCCACGTTTGAAATGAACAGCGTGGCGGAAAATAGCCAATATAGTACTGTTGGCTTCCATTTAATGAACGATTCGTCATGCAAAATCAGCGTTGCACCACCGAACACCGTGATGATGCCGAAGCTGACCCACAGCATGGTGTCGACTTTGCCATGCTTAAATTTTGTCCAGATGATTTGCGCAACAGTGGCGGCGATAGCGACTGCTGTGGCGACGTAGATGCCTTGAAATTTGAACGCAACAAAAAATAAAACGATAGGAAATAAATCGAATAACAGTTTCATAGTAAGAATTAAATTTTTTCTAAAGTGAGTGAGGCGGAGTTGATGCAGTAACGTTGTCCCGTGGGTTGCGGGCCATCAGGGAATACGTGCCCCAGATGTGCACCGCACTGTTTGCAGCATACTTCAATGCGCACCATGCCGTGGCTGGTGTCGGTATGGGTAACGACATTGTCTGATTGATGTGGCTGCCAAAAACTCGGCCAACCTGAGCCAGAATCGAATTTGCTTGTCGAATCGAATAGCGAATTGCCACAGCAGACGCAGCGATACAAGCCCGCATCGTGACAATCCCAGTAAATGCCAGTGAAAGGTGGTTCGGTGCCGCACTGGCGAGTCACACTATATTGGACTGGGCTTAGTGCTTCACGCCATTCCGCGTCGGATTTATTGATTGAGTTTTTCATTAGTTTGATTACAACACTTCGCCCGCGTGGTCGGCCAGACGTGAACGTTCGCCGCGCATCAGCGTGACATGCCCGCCGTGTTCCCAGCCTTTGAATCTATCCACTACATAGGTTAGGCCCGAGCTTCCTTCGGTAAGATAAGGTGTGTCGATTTGTGCGATATTCCCCATGCATACCACCTTGGTGCCCGGTCCAGCGCGTGTCACTAGCGTCTTCATCTGCTTGGGTGTCAGATTCTGCGCTTCGTCGATAATAAGATATTTGTTGAGAAATGTGCGACCACGCATGAAATTGAGCGACTTTACTTTGACGCGGGAACGAATCAAATCACGGGTTGCAGCACGTCCCCAGTCACCACCTTCCTCGTCGGATTTGTTTAGTACATCCATGTTGTCTTCCAACGCCCCCATCCACGGGGTCATTTTTTCTTCCTCGGTGCCGGGCAAGAAGCCGATGTCTTCACCAACCGGAACCGTGACGCGGGTAATGATGATTTCCGTATAGAGCTTGGTTTCTAGGGTCTGCAGTAAGCCAGCTGCCAGTGTCAGGAGGGTTTTACCTGTGCCGGCTTGCCCTAAAATAGTGACAAAATCTATTTCCGGATTCATCAAGAGATTAAGCACAAAATTCTGCTCTCTGTTTCGTGCGGTGATGCCCCAAACGTTATTTTTGCTGTGGGTGTAGTCGGTCAGTGTACACAGCAATGCCGTCTGGTCATCTTGTTCAAGCACGATGGCGTAAAACGGCGTGTCGTCTTCTTTGTACACAAACTGATTGATGAAAAATGCCGCGCACAATGGTCCGCGAATCTGGTAATAGGTGCGGCCCTCTTTGATCCACGACTTCATGTCTGTGTCGTGCCGCTCCCAAAAATCATCAGGCAATTGCAGGATGCCGGTGTAGAGCAAATCGCTGTCTTCCAACACCTTGTCGTTGAAATAGTCCTGCGCTTCCAAGCCCAGCGCCCGTGCTTTGATGCGCATGTTGATGTCTTTGCTGACGAGGATTACTGCACGATTTGGATATAACTTCTGCATGCTAATCACAACACCAAGAATGGCGTTGTCTGCTTTGCCTAATTCAAGGTTTTCGGGCAACTCCTGTTTGACAAAGCTGGTTTGCAAGAACAGCCTGCCTTTGCAGTTTTTATGTGAATCCGATTCCAGCGCGATACCTTCTTCGATGTTGCGCGGCGCATCATCCACGATCTGATCGAGGAAACGACTGACTTGCCGTGCATTGCGAGCCACTTCAGTCATCCCTTTTTTCTTGTTGTCCAACTCTTCAAGGACGAACATAGGTAGGCAAATGTCGTGCTCTTCAAAGCGATACAAACTGGTCGGATCGTGAAGCAGGACGTTCGTGTCGAGTACGAACAATTTAGAATCGCTATCTTTGACCGCTTTTTTACGAGGTGGCATAACGTTTCCTTTAGTTGAGAGTGGAGATGAAATCTAAAACTGCCTGTGCGTGGCCATTGGCCTTTAACCCTCGCCATTCATGTCGTGATACGCCCGCTTTATCAAACACAAAGGTGCTGCGTTCTATCCCTCGAACTTGCTTACCGTACATATTTTTCATTTTGATAACGCCGAATAACGTACAAGCAACTTCATCGGTGTCTGAAAGTAGTGCGAAGGGTAGTGTGAATTTCGCTTTGAAATTTTCATGCGACTTGAGGCTGTCACGCGAAATGCCAACGATTTCACAATTTACCTTCTGAAATTTGGCGTACAAATCTCGGAACTGCTGGGCTTGCGTGGTGCATCCCGGCGTGTTGTCTTTGGGATAAAAATAAATCACCAGATGTTTGCCGCGCGCGCCGGATAAAGTAAATGTCTCGCCGCCGGTGGCGGGAAGTGAAAAATCTGCAACGGTATTTGTGGGCATGTAAGGACTCGCTAAGGTTGTTAGCATTCTTGTCAAAAAACATAACAAAGGCAAGCTACTTTAGATAGCTCGTCAAATTTTCGACGTTGTGCTACGGTGTTGACCTATTTTTACCTGATGATTTTTGATGGCTGATACGGAATACATGCGACACGCTTTGGCGCTGGCTGAACAAGCCCGTGCGGCAGGGGAGGTGCCAGTTGGCGCGGTGGTGGTGAAAGATGGGAGAGTTATCGGGCGAGGGTCTAACGCGCCGATTTCGCGTCACGATCCTTCTGCTCACGCAGAAATACGGGCGTTGTGTGATGCGGCTGAACACTTGAGTAATTATCGTTTAGTAGATTGCGAGTTGTTTGTAACCTTGGAACCTTGTTTGATGTGTGCGGGTGCGATGATGCACGCTCGTATTGCGCGAGTGGTGTACGGCGCGAGTGATTTGAAGACGGGTGCGGCGGGCAGCGTGTTGAATGTGTTTGCCGAGCCACGTTTGAATCATCACACTCAGGTGCAAGGCGGGGTGTTGGCAGAGGAGTGTGGTGCCATGTTGAGTAATTTTTTTGCGCAACGTCGCGCGCAGCAGAAGGCACGATGAAAATCAATATCTACGTTGCCTCACAGCGGCTTGAATTATTGGATGATACTGGTCGAGTGTGCCGTCAATACGGGGTTTCAACCGCTGCAAACGGCGTGGGTGAAGTGCGTGGCAGCCATTGCACGCCGCGCGGCTTGCACCTTATTCGCGCCAAAATTGGCGCAGGAAGTACTCCGAATACAGTGTTCGTGGGTCGCCGCGCTACGGGAGAGATTTATTCACCCGAATTGGGAGAGGCATTTCCAAATCGCGATTGGATTTTGACGCGTATATTGTGGCTGTCAGGTTGCGAAGTGGGGTTCAATCGCTTGGGTGATAATGATACGATGCGCCGCTACATTTATATTCATGGCTCGCCAGAAACGGTGCAAATGGGCGCACCTGGCTCACATGGCTGTATCAGAATGCGTAATTCAGATTTAATTGAATTGTTTGATTTGGTGTCAGTAAAGACACCCGTAGAAATTATTGAAGGAGACGCAATATGAGCAATCCTTTTACCGTAAGTTTAGTCACTTGGCACGATGGCGAGCCGCTGCTAAAGTCGATACGCGAAAGCGTATTCATCGTTGAGCAAGGCGTACCCAAAGAGTTGGAATGGGATGGTTTAGATGAAAACGCTAGACATGCCTTGGCAATCAGCCATAAAGGCGATGCCATTGGCTGCGGCAGAATGTTATCCAACGGACACGTCGGACGCATTTCCGTTTTGCCACAATGGCGTAAACAAAAAGTCGGTACCGCAATCATGGAAGCACTGCTTGCTTATGCGCGAAATCACGACTATCAAAATGTCGATGTCGATGCACAAACTCATGCCATGCCGTTCTACCGGAAGTTTGATTTTGTGGAGCATGGCGAAGTGTTTATGGATGCGGGCTTGCCGCACATCAAAATGGCATTGAGACTTTAGGTGCTTGGCAGTGAGTAGGGGAGCGGCAAGAATTGCAACGTCTCACCTTGTAAAGACTTCCAGTGTATCGATTGTGTTGCTTGGCTGGACATTTGTACTACCGCCAGCACATCATAACCGCCATCCGGTGAAGATGCGGCATTCGCTAACATGCCCGATGCCTGACCTTCCATATCGCTGCTGAATAACTCATCCCCCGCTTGAGGTAGCTCAGTCGTGTCGATATGCGCCAAATACATACGGCGTTTCAGCTTGCCGAGGTAGTGTGTTCGTGCCACGATTTCTTGTCCAGGGTAACAACCTTTTTTGAAGTTGATGCCGCCTATGACGTCAAAATTCACCATCTGCGCAACGAATTGTTCTTGAGTCTGGGGCAAGATGATTGGTATGCCCGCGTGAATATTGAGCCAGTCCCAACAAGTGCTGCCGACGGGATATGCGTCGAGGCTTAACCTAGTCCAGAGTGCTGCTGCTTGTGTGGGCGTCGTGATGATTTGAAAACGTGCATCATCTATTTTTAGTATGTTTACTTGTGCATTTGCCAAGCTGGATAATGGCTCCAGAGGCACATCAACAAATATCTCTCGCAAGATTTTTTCGGCATTGTTGCCCGCCAAACCAAGCACAACCAACGCATCACTAGCATCAGTCACTTGAACTTTGGCGCGTAACACATACATGCTGAGTTTTTTGCGCATCGTCTCAACCAGGCTGCGTGGTAATTGCAAAATATAATCCTCGCCATCTCGCCAGATCAAAAAGGTTGCCTGCATGCGCCCCTTTGCGCTATTGAAGCTGGAAAGTTGCGTATGGTGAGTAGTGACTTCGCGAATATCATTGCTTAACAGATTTTGTAGAAAGGTCTGCGCTTCTTCGCCACTAACTCGGAGCGCACCAAACTGGTGAAGGTCACATAACACTGTGTCAGTATTGGTTAAGTGAATCTCCCCCATGCGATCTCCAAAATGTTGCACGATGCCTTCAGCAATCTCTGCATTGCGTTGCGCTAAGAAATTTTGCCAATCCAAATTCATCATCTTTGGTGAAAAAAAATTTTTGGTGGATCAATTGTTCTCATAAATGCAGGTAAGTTAATTGTGATCATTGCACGGAAATGTAATCTGCAAGCGCATCGATCTCTTCATCGGTTAATAATTTGGTAATGTTGTTCATAACACCACTCGCGCTATTGGTGCGCTCTTGATTCCTGAAGCTCATTATCTGGTTGCGTAAATAATCTTTATGTTGCCCACCGATAACAGGAAACATGGAGGTTGCTGGTAGTCTGCCTTTACCATTTGAGCCGTGGCAGTTAATGCAGCCTATCACGGCTCTGGATGCATCACCTTTTATAAATAATCGCTTCCCAATTTGATTGTTACTAGAATGGTTACCAGCCATCTTTTTTTGATGGGCAAAATAAGCTGTGATATCGGCTAAATTTTCATCGCTGACAGTTGCGGACATGGCATTCATAATTTGATGAGTGCGGACCCCCGCTTGATAATTGCGTAATTCTTTCGCTATGTATTGACTGAATTGTCCTGAAAGCTTGGGAATTAATGGTTCGGTGCTGTTACCTTTATCCCCATGGCATCCTACGCATAACTGTGCCTTGGTTTCACCCACGACAGGATCACCTTCCCCGGTACGAAGTTTGATGGCTTCTTCGCTTTCCATGTCAATTAGAACTTCATTTTCTGCATAGGAAATGGGTGTGCCGAAAAATACGGATAAAAACAGGCAAATCAAAATTTTAATTTTCATGGCTGTCAGCCAACTGTTCAGCTTCAGATTTATCTGGAACGGGACTATCTAGCTTCATTGTTTTGCGAAAGCTTTAAGTTCAGTTAAAGCTTTTACATTAGGTAAAATTTTAGCTTCGAGAACTTTTTCTTTATATTCAATCCTGGCACCCTTGACCGCATTCCCTTCACTGATCGCTTTGATCTCAGCCGCATCACCGGAAGCTTTATTTAAACTAATTGCTTTGGTGTTGAACGGGTTGCAGTAGTAGGGCTTAAATTTGGAGGGAGTGCTTTTGGTAAAAATGCTATTCGCTAACAATAGCGATGGGAGAATGAAGCCAAATGAAACGTTGCCGATCATGTTTAGGATGTAGTCACAAGAAAAGTAAAAACTACATATTTAAATGGAGAGGCGCAGCATTTTCATAATACTGCGCCTCTGTCCACTTGCTATCAAACAGGCGATACTAAAGTCCTGAAATATATTCAGCTAAAGCGTCTACTTCAGCATCGGTTAGTGACTTGGTAATTCTATTCATAATCGCCCCAGGGCTATTGCTGCGAATATTGCCCCTGAAATTGATTATTTGTCCTGCTATATAGGCCTTGTGTTGGCCGCCAAGTACAGGGAAGGCAGAAGTATGTGGCGTTAAACCTTTACCATTAACGCCATGGCAGTTTACACAGGCAATTACCATGCGTTTAATATCACCCTTTAAAAATAAATTCTTACCTACAGGATTGTCCGTGGCAACAGCGCCTTTCATCATAGTGCGGCTGGCAAAATAATTGCCGATATCAATTAGCTCTTCATCGGTCAAAGTCGCTGCCATCGCATTCATAATCTGATGCGTACGAACCCCGGCTTGATAATTACGAACTTGCTTGACGATATAATCACTGTATTGCCCAGCCAATTTAGGAGCAAGTGGTTCTACACTATTTCCATCTTCGCCATGGCATCCTTGGCAAAGTTGTGATTTATCTTTTCCCGCAGTTGCATCACCCGTACTGCTGCGAATTTTGATGGCATTAGGATTATCAACATTGGTCTCGATGCGACCAGTCAAAGGATTGGTCTGTTCGTTTTTAGCAAAAACAGCACTCGAGGCAAGCAGGGCAATGATAGTCAGGCTTGTAGTAAGATTTTTCTTGAAGTGAAACATTTCGTTCTCCTCCGCCTTAAATAACAATAAAAGCGGTATGTATGGTTGCAAAAAGAAAATTATTGTTTAGGAATCGCATGGCTATCACCGCGAGGATCAACTCTAGGTGCGGTAGATAAGAATGATGCAATGTCCAAAATGTCATCATCCGATAATTTTTTTGCTATGCCACGCATGATGCCCACTTTGAGTACGACGGGATCATTTGTTCTTGTACCGGCTTTAAACGCAGCAAGTTGATTCGCAAGATAGACAAATTTTTGCTGGTTAATTGCTGGATACCGAGGGTCGCGACCATTAAAACCATGGCAATCTTGACATGCAGGAACTTTGCCCGAAATGCCTCGCATCACAATTGCTTTGCCTGACTCTACGTTGCCAATTTTGGTGCCGTCAGAGGCGAGGCCCTTTAAATCTGAAGGCTCAACTTCGTATTCAAGCGAATTTAAATATCCAGCCACATCCGCACGATCTTGATCAGTCAGCGCTCTTGCAAAGCCATTCATTACTGCCCCCATACCTTCAGGGTTGCGCTTGTCTGCGGCAAATTCATCAAGTTGTTTTTTGATGTATTGTGCGCCGATATTAGCCAAGCGTGGTGCACCCATACCGTCGTTGCCCAAGCCTTTTTCACCGTGGCAACCCATGCATGCTGCGGCTTCCCCTTTGCCTTCATTAAAAATGGTTTGGCCGTTTTGAACATCAACATTGCCTGCAAACGCTGTACCGATTTGAAAACTTGTTGTTGCTATAGCCAACCAAGACAACAGTGCTAGTTTAGATTTTTTCATTTTCCCGCCTTAGTTTTTTAAGGTTTAATTATTTAGTGTTGGAGGTAGATTAAAGTCCGGCAATGTAATCAGCCAATGCTTCCAACTCATTGTCGTTGAGGCGTTGCACCATGATATTCATCACGCCTCCAGGGCTATTGCTACGATCACCCAATCTGAAATTGATCAGTTGACCCAGTAGGTAATCTTTATGTTGCCCACCCAGAACAGGAAATGCTGAATTGTCAGGTGTTTTTCCTTTACCTGTCACGCCATGGCACTGCGCACAGGCCACCAGCATTCTGGACATATCGCCATTCAAAAATAAATCTTTGCCAAGTTGGTTGTTTGCACCGGATCCACCGCCACTCATCATCGGTTTATTTGCAAAAAATGCAGCAATATCCGCTAACTCATCTTCGGTAACTGTAGCAGCAACCGCCCCCATAATTTGATGGGTACGAATTCCCGCTTGATAGTTACGGACTTGTTTTGCAATGTAGTTGCCATATTGACCTGCCAATTTTGGAATGAGTGGTTCGGTGCTAATCCCCTCTTCTCCGTGGCAACCCTGACATAGTGCAGCTTTATCAGCTCCAGCAACCGGATCGCCCTTACCGCCTCGAAGCTTAAGAGCTGCCGTACTCGTATAATCTGCCACAGGTGTACTGGCGTTTGTAACTGCTGGTACTGCCGCTGGAACAGGCTGGGGGCTGGCTTGTTTGGTCTTGCTTGCAGCAAACGTCGCTGAAGAGGTAACTAGGAATGCAAGCGCAAGGCTGGCGGCAATCTTGGTTTTCAAGTGAAACATGTTGGTAATCCTCATGTCGTTTTTGTAAGTGTTATTCGGGCCTGCTAAGGCGTAACTATGCTACTGAAACTTTTTTGCGTCAATGTTGTCGTTCGTCGTAGCTTAACGAAACGAACCCCCAACATTTGGCATTCAACTTTAAAGTTGAACAGCTGACGTGACGAATCCTACTCAAACAATTCCTTGCTAACAAAGTAGTTGACTACAGATTTTCATGGTAGAGAACTCCTGTGTGGCGCAATAGGAAAAGGGGGGTATTTATACTGCTGCCAACTTATTTTATTGGCTCTGCACAGCGAAGTGTTAACTCCGTTCAGCCCGGTAACCAGGGACTTGTCTGACGTATTTGGACAGCTTTGTCGAATGGCTAGTTTTTTCATCAGTTTATCGAAGGTCGCTAATCCGTTCACATTTTGACAGCTGCGCGCGTGTTGTTGTTGGGGCGAATACCCCTTGCAGCCACGGCCTACTCCTCGCGGGTGCAATGCGAACGGACTTCAAACATCATCTGGCCGCATCAATATTATTTGAAATTGTCACGAAAGTTGTGGTGTGTGCCAGTATTTTCCAATCCGAAAGTGAGTCTGAACGAAGAATCTGAGTAAATAAGATATTTTTGATTCGATCTGGTTAATAGATGCTGCTTCGTTTTGCCTTGTCAGTTTTGACATCTACGCCTGCTTTTTCATGGCGGCTGAGATGGCTTGGAACAATTTCTTTCTTGCATTGCTCATTGCCAAGGCTGCGTCATTGTCGCTCATCCTAGCGGCTTGCACATCCAGTTGTTCGAAAGTGATGTCCGGCTTGAGGTAAGCGATGGCGTTGGGTAGTGACTTCAGCCTCTCATACGGCGTTCTCATTTGCTCGTAGCGGTAACACTTGTACTCTTTTCCCTTTGCATCTGTAATCGTCTCCGGGAAGAAACAAGGTCGATGGAAGTTGACGTAGGGATTGAGGAGATTAGCGCAGAAGGCATTGACCAAGCTGGCACAGTGCTGCGGAATATGGGCGTAGCCCAAGTGTTTGCGTACTACTGATGCGTTCTTGGATTCTGCCAGCGCGTTGTCGTTGGAATGGCGCGGTCTCGATTTGGTGAATTCAACCAGTAGCTTTTTGAGTAGCTTGGCCACTTGGTAGTTGATGTACTCTGAGCCGTTGTCGGCATGGAATGCCGAGAATGACAAACGGAAATTCATTCAACAACTGCCAAATGACGGGCAGCAAATAGGCCTCGGTAATCTTTTCACAAGTCGCAACGAGTTGGAATTGAGTCACGCAGTCCACGGCATTGATGTGATACACGCCTTTCACGCCGTCCTGATCGCCTTGATGAACGCTGTCGATACGGATGTAGCCCGGCAACCCATTCGGTTGCGGCGCACGACGTTTGCCGATGGGAATTCCGGTGGGGTTGGTCTTTGTCCAATGTCGCCGTTTGTGCTGATAGGGTCTACTGCCCCGCAGGTTGTACAAGTGAGAAACCGAGATTCCGGCCAGACGCTCGAAGCGGATATCGCCAAACACTTGATAAGCGCGCTCCATGAGCTTTTTGGTGGCAGGCCCTGACAAGGTATTGTGCAACACATCCATTTCGGCCAGCAAGGCCACATCCGCCAACGTATAGCGACGGGCAAAGCCGTTGGTGGGAGTCACGCGTTGCCGAGGTTTAGACAGTCGCCCCTCTTTGCGGTATTGCCGCACCAATCGGGTTACTTGCTGGCGGGACAGCCCGGTCATGCGCTCCAAATAACGCAGTAATACCCCTTTGTCGACACGCCCGTGTCGAGCGTAACCCAATCGTTTGAACACCCGATCAATGAACTGATTGCGTTCCTCCTTGGAAACTCGAAATGCAACTTCTGTTGTCCCTTCTAACAATGCCTTGATCTGTGCCAAGGTCTGTAGCTTCGTTTCTTCCATGTTGATCACCATGCCTCGCATAATGACCGAATCGGCAATTCAATCTCAGACTCACTCCTTACTGGAAATACGTTCCGCTTTCAGACTCATTTCATATTGGAAAAGACTGTGCCATGACTTGAAAGCATCATTCCGCTACACTCTCGCGCTATGAGAATGTTTTCGCATTATTCGTTATTCCTATTGTTGTGTTTACCTTTCGGTTTTTCGCATACGGCTGTTGCCGCTCATGCGATTGCTTTGCATGGTGTACCTAAATACCCTGCAACATTTACTCAATTTTCTTATGCCAATGCGCAAGCCCCGCAAGGTGGAGAGCTGCATACGTCGGGGTTGGGGAATTTTGAGAAGTTGAATCCATTTATTTTGAAAGGTCTCGCGGCAGATGGATTGCAGTATTTGGTATTTGAGACTTTGGGTGTCTCCTCTTGGGACGAGCCAGATACGGTTTATGGATTGCTTGCGGAAGACATTGCTTTAGCACCTGATGAGCTTTCACTGACCTTTCGCCTTAATCGAAAAGCGCGATTTTCTAACGGCGACCCTGTGTTGGCAGAGGACGTTAAATACTCTTTTGATAAGTTGATGAGTAAGTCGGCAGCCCCGTTGTATAGCCGCTATTGGAGCGAGTAAAGCAGATGGTGGTGGTTGATCCCTACACCGTGCGAGCCGATTTCAAACGGAAAAATCATGAGTTGAAGTTGGTAATCTGTCAGTTGCCCGTGTTCTCACGCAAATGGGGCGATGGGAAATCATTCGAGAAAATTATTTTAGATAAACCCTTGGCGAGTGGTCCCTATATTGTTGAGGATTTTGACTTGGGCAAGCACATTACCTATCGTCGCAACCCGAATTATTGGGGAAACGATCACCCGACGCGGCGTGGGATGTTTAATTTTGAACGCATCACTTATCGATATTACAAAGACGCGCTGACTCGGATGGAAGGATTGAAGGCGGGCGAGATTGATTTGATTCAAGAGAATTCATCGAAGAATTGGGCGCGTAGCCATCAAGGTAAACGCTGGGATCAGGGCGAATTGATTAAGCAGCTATTCCCGCATTCTAACGGGGCGGGTTGGCAGGGCTTTTCGATGAATTTGCGCCGCCCGATTTTTCAAGATAAGCGAGTCAGAAAAGCTTTATGGTTAGCGATGGATTTTGAGTGGATGAATCGCCAATTATTTTTTAATTTGTACGCGCGCAGCCCCAGTTATTTCAGCAATACCGAATTGGCGGCGACAGGCTTGCCGAATGAACACGAAGTGAAAGTGTTGCGTGAATTGCAAAAAACTTTTGGCGACAAGTTGCACGCCGAAATTTTTGCCGAAATACCACCGCCACCCACAACAACGCCGCCCAATTCTTTGCGTGATAATTTAAGGCAATCACGGGATCTATTGACGCAAGCAGGCTGGACGTACCGTGATGGCGCATTGCGCAATGCTCAGGGGCTACCGTTTAGATTCGAGTTGATGCTTCCGGATCGGCTTTACGAAAGAATAGCCGCTGCTTATGCGCGTAATTTGGAAAAGCTTGGCATTCAAATGGATTACCGCGCGTACGACGCGGCGCTTGGGCAGCGTAAGGAAGAGAACTTCGACTATGACATGACAATAGGGTTGATGGGTGGATCGCAAAGTCCTGGCAATGAGTTGTTTGATTACTTTGGTTCGGCAAGCCGCGATCAACCTGGTTCTAATAATATTATGGGCATCGCCGATCCTGTGGTGGATGAATTGATAAGTCGGATTGTTCAAGCGGAGCATCGCGAAGATTTAGTGACCTTGGTGCGCGTGTTGGATCGCGTGTTGCGTCTTGGTTATTACATCGTGCCGCATTTCCATAGCCGGAATCATCGCGTGTCTTTCCGCCGCACCTTGGCGCAACCGAGTGTGTTGCCTAGCTATTACCGCATCGAAGAGTGGGCGGTGGAAACGTGGTGGATGAAGCCTAAAACTCAGGAGACTAAGCCATGATGCGCTACATAGGCAAACGCCTGCTGTTGATGATTCCGACGTTATTGGGCGTACTTTTTTTGACCTTCGTGGTGAATCAATTTGTTCCCGGTGGACCTGTTGAGCAGATGGTTAGCGAGATGCGTGGTAAGGGCGGTGGGGGTGCTGAGGCTGGCGGTTCACAGCAGGCTCTATATCGCGGACAGCAAGGCATTGATGCGGAACGTTTGGCGGAAATAAAAGTGTTATATGGCTTTGATAAGCCTGCACCAGAACGCTTTTGGATGATGTTGAAAGGATTCGCCACTTTCGATTTGGGTACAAGTTTTTTCCATCAAAAATCGGTGTGGTCACTGATTAAGGAGAAAATGCCTGTTTCTATTTCATTGGGGTTTTGGGCATTGGCAATTACCTATCTGATATCCATTCCTGTGGGTATTGCTAAAGCATTACGTGACGGTTCGCGCTTCGACACGGTGACCAGCTTTATCATAATGAGTGGCTACGCAATCCCAGGCTTCGTGCTGGGCGTAGTGCTGTTGGTGTTGTTTGGAGGTGGGAGCTTTTTGCAATGGTTCCCACTGCGCGGCTTGACCTCTGATAACTGGGCGCAACTTTCGCTGAGCGGTAAAGTGCTGGATTATTTATGGCACATCACGTTGCCCGTTTTTGCCGAAGTGGTCGGCAGCTTTGCAGTGATTACGATGTTGACCAAAAATACTTTCATCGAAGAGATACGTAAACAGTATGTTCTGACGGCGCGCGCAAAAGGGCTGCCAGAGCGCACCGTAATTTATCGACATATCTTCCGTAATGCTTTACTGCCTTTATTAACGGGCTTTCCAGCGGCATTCATAGGCGCATTTTTTACGGGCAGCTTGTTGATTGAAACATTATTTTCATTGGATGGTCTTGGCATGTTGTCGTACAACGCCATCATGCAGCGCGACTTTCCCGTGGTGATGGGCATGTTGTTCATTTTCACGCTTGCAGGATTATTTGCCAAATTGATCTCTGATATCAGCTATGTGTTAGCTGATCCGCGTGTGAAATTTGAAGGAGTGGCTTCGTGAGTGTAGTGGCGACCAGTAGTAAATTCGCCCCTTCGCTATCGCCCAATCAGCAACGCTGGCGGCGCTTCAAGCAGCACCGTTTAGGTTATGCCAGCCTGCTGATTTTTGCCACGCTGTTTGTGGTGAGCTTACTGGCAGAGTTGATTTCAAATGACCGACCGTTACTCGCCTATTTTCAAAGCTCATTGTATGTGCCGCTGCTGCGTGATTACCCTGAAAGCACTTTTGGCGGCGATTTTCCCACGCCAGCGGATTATCTTGACCCATTCATCCGCGAGCAGTTTTCGCGTCCGGGCAATTGGGCGATTTATCCACCCAATACCTATCGTTACGATACGTTGAATTATTTTTCGCAAGCACCCAACCCCGCGCCACCCAGTGCTCAAAATTGGCTGGGCACTGACGACAGAGGACGCGATGTGTTGGCGCGTGCTTTGTATGGCTTCCGCGTGTCAGTGTTGTTTGGTTTGGCTTTGACGATAATTGGTGTGATGTTAGGCGTATTGGCGGGTGCAGTGCAGGGCTACTTTGGCGGGCGCGTTGATTTATATTTGCAACGATTTAGCGAAATCTGGAGCTCGTTACCTGAGCTATATTTATTGCTGATTTTCGCATCTATGTTTCAACCTAGTATCACGTTGTTGTTGATTTTGCTTTCGTTGTTTGGCTGGCTGGGGTTAGCCGATTATGTGCGCGCCGAATTTTTACGTAATCGACAGCTCGATTATGTGCGAGCCGCACGCGCGCTGGGGTTGGGCAATCGCCAGATCATGTGGCGACACATTTTGCCGAACAGCTTGACTCCCGTTATTACTTTTCTGCCGTTCCGCATGAGTGTCTCGATTACTGCGCTGACCAGTTTGGATTTCCTGGGCTTAGGCGTGCCGCCCTCCACGCCGAGTTTGGGCGAGTTGTTGGCGCAGGGTAAAGATAATTTGGATGCATGGTGGATAGGTCTGTCCGCGTTTCTGGTGTTATTTGTCACATTACTATTATTGGTATTTATCGGTGAAGCATTGCGTGACGCGTTCGACACACGAAAATCAGGAAGTCGGCGATGAGTGAATTGTTGGAGGTGCGCAATTTGAGTGTGAGCTTTGGCGAAAATGTCGATGCACCTCGCGCAGTTGATGACATTTCATTTAGCATCACAGCCGGTGAGAAGTTCGCTTTGGTAGGTGAATCGGGATCGGGAAAAAGTGTCACTGCGCTTTCCTTGCTACGCCTTGTTGCACATGTTCGCTCCAGTGGTGATGTGTTGTTCGAGGGCGAGAATTTAGTGAGTGCCAGCGAACGACGTTTGTGTTGTTTACGCGGAAAAGACATCGCCATGATTTTTCAAGAGCCGATGACCGCGCTCAATCCACTGATGCGCATCGGCGAACAGATTACCGAAGTATTGTCGCTACATGAAGGCATGGCGTATTCATTGGCATGCGAGCGTGCTATCGCACTGCTGGTGCGCACGGGTATTACCGAAGCAGCGCGACGTTTCTCCAGTTATCCTCATGAACTTTCCGGTGGGCAACGGCAACGTGCGATGATAGCGATGGCGTTGGCGTGTCGCCCCAAATTGTTGATTGCCGATGAGCCAACCACTGCCTTGGATGTCACCATACGTGCGCAAATTATTGAGCTGTTGGAAGAGTTGCAACGCGAGTACGGCATGGCGATTTTGCTGATTACGCATGATCTTAATTTGGTAAGACGGTTTGCGGATCGGGTTGGCGTGATGCAGTCAGGGCGCATCGTCGAGCTCGCAGCGACTGAGGCATTATTTTCTCAGCCACAACATCCCTACACGCGCCGCTTACTTGATAGTCGCCCAACAAAAATGATGCAACCTTTGTTGCATAAATTAGCTGCCGAGCCAGATTTGTTAAACGGCGATGATCTGAGCGTTGAATTTTCTTACCCAGCAGGGTGGTTCAAGAAAAAAATCTTTACCGCAGTCGATGGCGTGAGTTTGGCGATTAAACGCGGCGAAACGCTGGGTATCGTTGGTGAATCAGGCTCAGGAAAATCTACCCTTGCAATGGCTTTATTAGCTTTGCAGCCGCTTGCAAAAGGACACAGCATGTTCGCTGGACAATCCTTGCAAGCCATTGGCCGTAGCCAGTTGCGCGCGCTCCGCGCGCGCATGCAGGTAGTATTCCAAGACCCGTTCGCCAGCTTGTCACCCCGTTTAACTGTAGAGGAAATAGTTGGTGAAGGATTAGCATTACATCAACCCGAATTATCCTTCGCAGATCGCCGCGTTCGCATCGTTCAAACCTTGCAAGAGGTCGGGCTGGAGTCGGATATGCTGGTACGTTATCCGCATGAATTTTCCGGGGGGCAACGACAACGCATCGCCATTGCTCGGGCGTTGATACTCAAGCCAGACTTGGTGGTGCTGGATGAACCCACTAGTGCGTTGGATGCTTCAGTACAAAAGCAAGTATTGGAGCTGCTTGCGGGGTTGCAAGCCAAGCATGGCATCAGCTATTTATTGATTAGCCATGACCTTGAAGTGATTGCCGCCATGTCGCATCGTATCGCGGTGATGCAAGCAGGGCGGATTGTTGAGCAAGGCGCGGCAGAAGCTATACTCCATTCACCGCAACACGAGTACACCCAAAAATTACTAGCCAGCGTTGCGCCGCAAGATTAAAAGTTAGCGTCTCGCCAACAGGCGTTTGCGAGATGAGGCTTTGACTATTTTACGTGAATGGCTTTTAGTCGCGTAACTACGCGATGTCTTTTTACTCGACGTATAGCCACGACCCTTATGTTTGCTTGTTGCTGCATAACGCCCTGCGTGTCGGTGAGAAACATAGCGATGCCCCCAATTTTTACGCGCGGTGGCGGCAAGTGCGATGGTGATGGGTCGTCCGATTTTGAGCTTCGCCGATTTATTCAGCTTCTTTAATTGCGCCGCATTTACATGGTAGCGACGCGCTATCGTGGCATAGGTGTCTCCTTTGCGCACGGTGTGTTTCAAAGCACTCACGCGTACGTCGAGTGGCGCGATGTGCATGTTGAATGCATCAAAGTCGATGTCATTTTCTTCACCATTAAGCGGCACCAGCAGCGTTTGTCCCGTGCTGATATTGCCGCGCGCTGAGAGTCCATTCACTGACTTGAGATTAGCTAGCGATAAGCCAAAACGCGGCGCGAGTTGGTCTAATCGTTCGCCTCGTTTGGGTTGGTAGGATTGCCAACTGACCAGTGGCTTATCGTAATTTTCTAAGTTGGCGCGAAAGGTTTCGGTTTTATTGACTGGCAACAAAATGACATTGTTTTTGCCTTGTAAAATCACCGGGCGATTGTGTTCAGGATTTAGCGCGGAGAACTCTTCCATCGAAATGTCCGCTAACTGTGCGGCGAGTTTTACGTCGATATGCTGAGGCGTGGAAACTGCTGAAAAATAAGGTTCATTCGCGATATTGGATAACACCAAGCCAAAGTTTTCAGGGTTGGCAATGATGTTTTTTATCGCCAATAATTTGGGTACGTAATTACGCGTTTCAGCTGGCATGGCTAAGCTGGGGTAGTCGGTAGGTAAGCCTTGTTTTCGGTTGCGGGCTTGAGCGCGTTGCACTGAGCCTTCGCCCCAATTGTAAGCCGCTAGTGCCAGTTGCCAATCCCCAAACATGCGATACAGCTTTTGCAGATAATCGAGTGCACCATTGGTCGCGCCAACCACATCACGTCTATCGTCGTACCAAAAATTTTGCTTCAAGCCAAAGCTTTTTCCTGTGGCGGGCATGAACTGCCAAATACCCGAAGCGCGGGTGGTGGACATTGCACCGGGGTTAAACGCGCTCTCTATCATAGGAAGCAACGCGATCTCGCTTGGCATACCGCGCTTTTCGACTTCGGTGGTGATGAAGTAGAGATAGCGGCGCGCGCGATCCGTCATGCGCTTAATGTAGTCGGGGCGAGATGAGTACCACTGTTCATGCTTGCTAATTAAAACGCTGTCGAGTGCCTGCATAGCAAAACCATTGCGAATGCGTGACCATAAACTGTCGCTGATTACGTCTGTTTCATTCGCTAACTCGACTGGCGTTTCTTCTCTTGGAGTCCATACAGGCGGCGGCTCGGCGTTGACTTCTTCTACAGGTTCTACAGGCGGAACAAACTCAGCTTTGTTGTCAGAAGCAACTCCACCAGATGCCGATTCGATTTCGGTGCTGAGATTGAGTGGTAATGGAGGCTGTGATTCAGGTTGACTTGCAACTACATCGATAGTTGGCGATGTCGTAATTGGCGTGTCGGGAAGAGGCGGTGCTTCGGGTGCTAATTCGATTTTGACATTGCGTGCTGAAGGTAGCCAGTCAGGAGAAATTTCACCCGCTGTGGTAGGGATAACAGTTACGTCATCTGCTTGAGCGTAGCTGGTCAGTGCGATTGTGGTGAGCAGGATACAGAGTAGAGGGCGAAACAAAGGCACTTAGGCTATTCCATAGGTCAAAAAACTGGCGCGATGGTAACGAGGTGAGGTGCTGAGGTCAATCTAAATGGTGCAGAGCTGTTGAATTTGGTGCAAAACCATTGTCCACGAAAAACACGAAAAACACGAAATTAGGTAAGCGGAGATTTCGTGCCTTTCGTGTTTTTCGTGGATGAGTGGTTTTAACTAACGTATCGGATTCTTCAACTGCTCAAGAATGGCAGGGTTCTCCAGCGTGGAAATATCCTGCGTGATTTCCTCACCCTTGGCGATAGCGCGCAATAAGCGGCGCATGATTTTTCCTGAGCGAGTTTTCGGTAGGTTTTCGCCAAAGCGAATTTCATCTGGCTTGGCAATCGGGCCGATTTCCTTGCCGACCCAGTTGCGTAGCATGTCGGCGATTTCTTTGGCTTTGGCTGGGTCATCGGGTCGAACGCCTTTTAGCACCACGAATGCGACTACCGCCTCACCCTTTATTTCATGCGGCTTCCCGACCACTGCAGCCTCTGCTACCAATGGGTTGGAGACGAGTGCCGATTCAATTTCCATTGTGCCTAAACGATGCCCAGAAACATTCAGCACGTCATCGATACGACCCATAATCCAGAAGTAGCCATCTTCATCGCGGCGCGCTGAATCACCTGCCAAATAAGAGCCGCGCATCTCGGCCGGGAAATACGATTGCTTATAGCGTTCCGGGTCGCCCCAGATGGCACGGATTTGCGAAGGGAAAGGGCGTTTGATGACCAAAAATCCACCGTGTTGGTCATGCACTTCGTCGCCTGCTTCATTGACAATCGCCGCCATGATGCCTGGCA
>JABFRF010000040.1 GCA_013141315.1 Gallionella sp.
TTACTGAGCGTTTCCGCATCATCGGGCCGGATGGCCAAAGCCTGACGGAAACTAGTGACGGCCTCATCCAGCCGTCCCAAATCACGCAACACCACACCCAGATTACTCAGCACCGCCGCATCATCCGGTTGAATCCTCAGCGCCTGTCGATAGCTCGTGACGGCTTGATCGAATTGCCCCAGATCGCGCAACGTCACCCCTAGATCATTGTGCGTTTCAGCGAGATCCGGTTGCAACTTGATCGCACGCCGATAGCTCACCACCGCCTCTGGCCATTGTTCGAGATGACGCAGCGCGCCGCCCAAGCCACTGTGCGCCGCAGCAAAATCAGGCTTGATCTGCACGGCACGACGATAACTGGCTATCGCCGCCTCATACTGACCCAATGCAGCGAAGCTGGCACCCAGATTATTGTGGGCTTCCGCAAAAGTAGGTTTGATCGCCAAGGCACGTTGATAACTCTGCACCGCCTCCTCCAACCGTCCCACTCCTTGCAAGGCATTGCCCAGGTTCATGTGTGCCCCCGCGTCACTGGGCAACAGCAATGCAGCTCGTTCAAAAGCCGCCAGGCCACTCTTGCCTTGCATCTGTAAAGCGATGGCGAGTAGCTTCCATAACCCTGCTTCATCGGGGTACTGTTGCAGTAAATCCGAGGCACGGGTTTCGACTACGGCGAATTGTCCTGTATTGACGAGCATACCTAACTGATTCAGTTCTGCGGCAGCCAGCTTCGCGACAGACTGTTTCCCCTCGCAACAATGCTTATATTTCTTTCCGCTGCCACAGGGGCACGGCTCGTTTCGGCTGGGGTTCATACTGACCGCCCCTGATTAGCTTGCCACATTCCCCACAGAGCCTGTTCAAAGTGTTTGGCGAAGCGCGGCGCATCGAACAAAGGGGACGTGCGAACTTGTTCCCGAAGTCCTGCCCGCAAAGTTGCTAATAGAGGTACATTTTGGCTGAACGTAATTGCTTTCGCCACATAGTCATCCTCACTCGTGGCAATCCAATCGGGTAACCCGGCATTATGCGCAATGCTGGTCGCCGAGCGAGACAAGAACCGATCTCCTTGCATGCTCAACACCGGCACCCCCATCCACAATGCTTCCGCACTGGTGGTCACACCGGGATAAGGGAATGGATCCAATCCGATATCCACGCGATGATAAGTTGCCAAGTGATCGGATCGCTGCGAGGTTGGCGGCACTAAGATCAACCGTTCCGTCCCTATACCGTGAGCTGCAAAACGCTGCAAAGTCTTGGTGATAGTCATTTCATCTTTGAGTTGATGGGCTTTAAGCAGCAAACGCGAATGCGGCATTGCCGCCAAGATGCGCGCCCACACTGCCACGGTGGCATCATTCATCTTGGCCAAGTTATTCAAGCTACCAAAGGTAATAAAACCATTGCTGAGTGCTGGCAAAGCCTTTACTGCCAATGCAGCATCGGGGCGAGTCAAACAAATATAAGTTTCCGGTAATCGCCAGATTTGCTCCGAGAAATGTCCTGCATCTTCAGGGGGCGTGGCGATAGGGTCGCCTAATACATAGTCCATCTCGGCCATACCGGTGGTGGTGGGCAAGCCCAGCCAACTGACCTGCACCGGAGCGGGTTTCCAAGCGAACATCGGTAAGCGATTCTTGGCGGTATGGCCGGATAAGTCGATCAACACGTGTACCCCGTCATCGTGGATCAACTGCGCGGCGGCTGGGTCGTTGAGCGCGAACACAGGCTTCCAAGCACTGAAGTAAGCTTTGATACGGGCAGTGAGGTCGTCACTGATGGGATTGTTGCTATAGGCGATCAACTCGATCCGGGCCGGGTCTATCTGAGCGAGCAGACTTTCCAGAAAGTAACCCACCGGATGACCATGCAGATCGGCAGACACCACGCCAACGCGCAATGTCTGCGGGTGCGCAACGCACTGCCAAGTTGTATAGTGGGACATGACTTTTTGCGCGACTTGCTCGCCAAAGCGTCGGGCTTCGCTGAGGTAATCTGCAGGGCTTAGGGCGGTGTAGTTAGATGCCATCAGCAAATTGCTGTGCGCCTCGAAGTAATCCGGCTTGATGGACAGGGCTTGACGATAGCTGCTGACAGCTTCACTACGTTGCTCCGAGTCATTGAGCGCGTTGCCGAGATTGTTGTATGCCTCAGCGAAATCAGGTTGGATTGCGATGGCGTGTTTGTAGCTTGCAATGGCGGCATCATATTGCCGCAATTCTCTTTGAGTGTTACCCAGATTACTGTAGGCGGAGGCGAAATTCTGTTTGCAAGCGATTGCATGACGATAACTTGCAGCAGCACTTTCAAGCTGACCGATAGCTTTAAATGAGAGACCTAAATTATTGTGTGCTTCGGCGTAAGAAGGATTGAGCATGACTGCATGCTGGCAACTTGCTATCGCCTGATCGAATTGCTTGAGTTGATATAAAGCAAATCCCAAGTTGTTATGTATTTCCGCGGAATTAGGATTGATTGCAACTGCCTGTTGAAAACACAGCAGCGCTTCATTTGCTTTGCCTGCAATTTGTAAAACAGCACCCAAGTTACAATGTGCCTCGGCAAACAGTGGATTGATTTTAATTGCCAGTCGATAACGTTCCAATGCTTCGTCCAGCTTACCCAACTCTTTTAACACTGAACCCCAATTGCAATGCGCGGCGGCGAAATCCGGCTTAAATGTGACCGCTTGCTGATAACTCTGAGCAGCCTGTTCAAGTTGCTTGAGTCCGCTCAATGCATTACCCAAGTAGTAATAGGTATCGGCTGACTGGGGTTGGATCTGCAATGCCTGCCGATAGCACCGCACAGCCTCATCTAACTGCCTAAGGCTTAGCAACACATTCCCCAAATTACTCAATGCTTCGAAGTATTGCGGCTTGAGTGCCAATGCGCGACGGTAACTCGCTGCAGCGTGCTCTAATTGCTCGGCACTTTTGAGTGCGACACCTAAATTGAAATGTGCGCTTGCATCGTTGGGAGAAAGCTCCGCCGTCTTTTGAAATGCAATCAACGCGTCTTTGCCTTGCATTTGCAGTGCGCCGCCTAACAACTGCCAAGCAAAAGCAACATTGGGGTGTTGTTTTAACAATGCACGTACTTGGTTTTCTAACTCGACATAGCGACGTGAGTTGTAGAGTGCAATCAGGGGGTCAAAGTCGGCGGCAGTGGGTGGAGCGTAATTCATTTCTCAACTCAATAATCAAACAGCGCGCAGTGTTCCAGCATTTACAACTACGGTCAACACGCTCGCTGCACAAACAAAAGCTTCCGCCCGTTTCTCGTTAACATCGCTTTACGGTAAGCTACGCGCTTTCCAAAACTGCATGTGAAATCGAAATGGCTCAATATGTAATGTCTATGCTCCGCGTGAGCAAAATCGTCCCGCCCAAACGTCAAATCATCAAAGACATCTCGCTCAGTTTTTTCCCTGGTGCGAAGATCGGTCTGCTCGGCTTGAACGGTTCGGGTAAATCCACCGTGCTGAAGATTATGGCGGGGGTGGATAAAGAATACGACGGTGAGGTGCAACATCTGCCCAACATCAAGATCGGCTATCTGGCGCAAGAGCCGCAGCTCAACCCTGAGCATACCGTCAAGCAAGAAGTGGAATCTGCCCTCGGCGAAGTGTTCTCCGCGCAAGCCAAGCTGGATGCGGTGTACAACGCCTATGCCGAAGAAGATGCCGACTTTGATGCCCTCGCTGCCGAGCAAGCGCGTCTCGAAGCCATCATCGCCACATCGGGTTCAGATGCCTCGCATCAAATGGAAATCGCTGCCGATGCGCTGCGTTTGCCCGAGTGGGATACGGTCATCAAAAATCTGTCCGGTGGTGAAAAACGCCGCGTCGCGTTGTGCAAATTGTTGTTGGAAAAACCCGACATGCTGCTGCTCGACGAACCCACCAACCATCTCGATGCGGAATCGGTGGAATGGCTGGAACAATTTCTGGTGCGCTTCCCCGGTACGGTGGTGGCGGTCACGCATGATCGTTACTTTCTCGATAACGCGGCCGAATGGATTTTGGAATTGGATCGCGGCCACGGCATTCCGTGGAAGGGCAATTACTCAAGCTGGTTAGAGCAAAAGGGCGAACGCCTCAAACAGGAAGAATCCAGCGAATCCGCGCGCCAAAAAGCCTTGAGCAAAGAGTTGGATTGGGTGCGACAAAACCCTAAAGGACGCCAAGCCAAATCTAAAGCGCGTATCGCCCGCTTTGAAGAACTCAACTCGCAGGAATATCAAAAGCGCAACGAGACACAGGAAATTTTTATTCCGATTGCCGAGCGTCTGGGTAACGAAGTTGTGGAGTTCAACAACGTCTCCAAAGCTTACGGTGATCGTTTGTTGATCGACAACCTCAGCTTCAAGATTCCGCCCGGTGCGATTGTCGGCATCATCGGCCCGAACGGCGCGGGTAAATCCACCCTGTTCAAACTCATCAACGGCAAAGAGCAGCCGGATTCCGGCGAAGTAAAAATCGGCACCACAGTGAAAATCGCTCACGTCGATCAAGCGCGTGATTCGTTGGAAAACGAGAAGACCGTGTTCGATGCCATCTCAGGCGGCAACGACATCCTCACCGTGGGCAAATACGAAACCCCCGCGCGCGCTTACATCGGTCGCTTTAACTTTAAGGGCGGCGACCAAGCCAAAGTGGTTGGACAATTATCGGGCGGAGAACGCGGTCGCCTGCATCTGGCGAAAACACTCATCTCTGGCGGCAACGTGCTGCTGCTTGATGAACCCTCAAATGACTTGGACGTGGAAACGCTGCGCGCACTGGAAGATGCCCTGCTGGAATTCGCCGGCTGCGTCGCTGTCATCTCGCATGATCGCTGGTTCTTGGATCGTATCGCCACCCACATCCTCGCTTGCGAAGGCGATTCCAAATGGACGTTCTTTGATGGCAACTATCAAGAGTATGAAGCAGACAAGAAAAAACGTCTTGGTGAAGAGGGTGCTAAGCCTAAGCGGATTCGGTATAAGCCGATTAGTCGTTAAGTTAGAAAATTGGCAGGCTATACCACTTGGTGGTATAGTAAATACGTTCAGATTTAAGGAATGCGGTGTCTGTATTCAAAACCAAACTATTTCACGATTGGCAGAAAAAGGAGGACATTCCAGACAAGTCTCTTTGTTCTGCCATAGATGAAATGTCCAGAGGTTTGATAGATGCAAATCTGGGTGGTGGTTTGGTCAAGAAACGAATCGCACGACCGGGTGCTGGCAAAAGCTCAGGCTTTAGAACTTTGCTGGCGACCAACAAAAATGACAAATGGTTTTTTGTGTACGGTTTCGCAAAAAATGACAGAGACAATATTGAAAATCAGGAAATACAGGCATTGAAAAAATTGGCAGCAGTGCTATTGGGAATGGATGTGATCGCAATCAATAAACTGCTAGCCGATAAAGAGCTAAAGGAGATTTGCAAATATGAAAAGTAAAATCCTTGATGCGGTGCATCAAACTGCTAGCGGCTTGCACAAATCCGGCGCGATTACCGATGTGACAATGCGCGAATTTGACAAGCTCTGCCTGCAACCTGTGCATGTCTTGCAACCCGCACAAATTAAAAACTTGCGCGAAAAAGCCAAAATCAGTCAGGCTGTATTTGCGGCTTATCTCAACACCAGTGTATCTACCGTGCAGAAGTGGGAGATTGGTGAAAAAAAACCCAGTGGCATCGCGCTCAAACTCCTCAACATCGTGGAGCGAAATGGGCTGGATGTTTTGGTATAACTTTGGTGCGGTGGTTGATTGTGGAATCGTGGTCTGACCCTGAGGTATCCCCGCAAAAACACCTTGTAAACCAAACGGATAAATAATACGCTGCTGCAAAAACAGTACATACATAGCACGCCTGAACTCCCCTATTCGTTATCGAGGCGAATAAGTGAGGTG
>JABFRF010000195.1 GCA_013141315.1 Gallionella sp.
TCTCGGGTGAGGTGTGTGTAGTTCATTTGTGTAATTTCGACTGGCTGGTCAAAAAGGCATGGATGCTACCGCATCCTGCCCACCTGACCAGCGTTACTCAAAATTGCACTTCATTCCTGAATTCGCCCGCATAAAAATCAGCTACCAATTTTTCTACATCCACAAATTGATAAGGCAACTCTCGCTTGCCTAAATGTTTGTGGTCACCTTTTCCCGCTTCGTTGTCATAGCCCACCACACGCTCACCCCCTACCGCATACACCAAGCGGTACTTCAAACCATGCGGTCGCTCTATTGTTGGCTGTGGTAATTGCCAAATCACCATTTCAATGACCCCGCCAAGTGCTACCTCTTTGTAATAAAAGATTCGTTGCGCTTTCATGTGGCTCATCATGCCATACAGCATAAGGCATCACAAGCCATATATGGAAACGTAGCCTATTTATTGAACAACCCAGTAAAGTCATTGTCTCTAACGACAACCATTTTTAGCCTCGCCCTCATCGTCACTATGTCCACATCAAAACACTCAACCTCAGCTTTCATCATCCTCAGCCTAATCGCATTACTTGTAACAGGCTGCTCCACAACCGTCGGTAAATCCATCAAGGTTTCTGACTCGCAACTCGCTCAATACGACGCGATGCCCAAGTCCCTGGCGATTGAATTGCTTGGCGCAAACATCAGCAAAGCGCGCAGTGCCAACATGCTATTCCTTGCGCCGCATTACTTTAATGAAGCAAACGAGCTATTCACCGCTTTACAAACCTCCCCTGACAACACCGCAAAAAATGTTTGGGTCGCAGACATTGCCAAAGCACATACCCTGCTCAATAAGGGAGAGATTATTAGCGCACAGGTTCGTCAGCACTTCCCGCGTGAATTGGAGCTCAAAGGTCTATTAGATCAATTCAACGCATCAGCCAGTTATCCTGACGAATACAAAGAGACCATCGGCAAATTTTCCGGTTTGATTGAAAAAGTGGAACTAGGCAAGGCGGACAATTTAGACAAAGACAAAAATGAATTGATAAAAGCCATGCAAGTGTTGGATATCAAAGCCGTGCAGTATTCCGCGTTGCATGAAAGCGATTTGGTCAACCTAGCCACGTTACACAAAATCGATGCGGCAAAACTTGCGCCTACTGTTTTGGGCAATGCACAACGCGTCTATGCCGATGCCTTCAAGCGCGTCGCCGCCACGCCACACGATTTCGAACTGGTTAAGCATGCAAGTGAAGAAGCCCTATTTGCGGCACACCGCGCATGGTTCATCACCGAGCGCATCCTCGCGTTGCAAAAACTATCTTTGGAAGGCATTGCCTTGGAAGAAGAAAAATACTTTAGCGACCTATCTGCCACCATCGGCCAAAAGGATTTGCGCGACCAAGCTTTTTTCAAACAGTTAGAAACGCTTGCCAGCATCGCCAAGACCGCCATACAAGATCAAACCCGCCTCAGCACCACACAAGGTGCAACGCAAGGCTTGGAGAAACGATTGAAAGAAAGCGACGTACTGATACAGCAATGCAATGCACTCAACGCATCACTTACAAACCAAGTTTCCGTAAGGGATATGCAGATTAAGACACTTCATACTTGCCAAGCTGCTGGCGACTTTTCAACCAGCACGAATGGCGAAAAATAGCACTGTAGTTTTTTGATCTGTTCAAATTGACAGCCATGGAACCCTACCTGTATAAACTCATCCGCGTTCTTAGAATTTTAGGCGCGGTAGAAATTTTCTTAACTAATCAGGAATGGACATAATGAAAACAAAGTCTTTAGCACTCAGCCTAATTACTGCAATGGTTCTTGTGGGTTGCGCAACGTCGGGGAATGAAAAATTGAAGGATCAGACCCAATCATCCATTCAGCAACAAATAATAGAGGGCAAGACAACTATGTCCGATGTGCAAACTTCCCTTGGCAACGCAACTTCCGTGAGCTTTACAGATGCGGGAAATGAAATTTGGACTTACAAATATGAACGAGCCAGCCCACAAGCTGATGCTTTCATTCCAATTGTTAGTTTATTTAGTCGCAGTGTTGATGTTAAAACTAAAGAGCTCATTGTCATGTTTGATAAAAGCAAAGTAGTTTCCAAGTTCAACATGCGAGAAGTAAACAACGTAGTTAAAGCTGGCATTGCGCAATAAGCATGACATTTGGTACTCTGCTATGGGATAAACTACGGCAGGGTATCAACAAATTTCCATCCAACTCTAGTCACCTTGACTTCGCTGTCACTATAATGCGCCGCGACACGCCACTCAGTATGTGTGTTCTGCTGACGACTTTTATGCAGATTTCATGATAGATCAACTGAAAAAGTACGACTTTCCTAGCAGGCAACACAGAATCGTTGTATTCCGCAGCAATTATTTCTTCATTCTGCGTTCAATTTCAACCAACGTCTCTTTTGCAATCGGTGCTAACACTCCCCCTAAACCCACAGCCTGATGTGCGGCTTCGAGCGCTTCTTCATAGCGCGACTGATCGAACAAAACTTGCGCCAAGTTATTAAAAGCAGCAACTGAATCGGGATGATCAATGGCAGCAGAGCGGAATACTTGCTCGGCTTGCGCTAAATCAAGCAAACGGTAAGCTATATTTCCTAAGCCTATTTGCGCGGTGAGATTTTTCGGCCACCTATTCAATGCCGCTCTATAAGCGATTAGCGCTTTTCCAGTGTCACTCATTTTTTCAAGTGCGCTCACTGCAGCTATAAATGATGTCTCGTCAGCAGTTTCCGGGATTTTGTTAGGCGGCAATGTCGCCATCGCCCAGTATCCGCTACGCGCCCAAGTATATTCAAATGTCCTCATGGGTAAGATTTGTCGCGGCTCTAGTCCTGAGCGCAGAATGATTTCTGCACGGTCAAGATCGTAGCCAATCACCACTGCGTAATGCCAAACGGGGTACCAACTAAAGGCCAGATTTTGCAGTACGACAACGGGTGTTCCGGCTGCGATTTCCCGTAGCATATCGCTTAATGAGGGTGCTAGTTGATAGGCAATTGCGCCGTGTCGTCTCGTGGCAGCCAGCATTTCAACTTGAAGACTGCCATGCTGGTCGGGCACATAAAGTTCCGGCTTGAGCATTTCGGGTGTCGCAGATATACCGGCAGCATTCAACGACATTGCAAGCGAAGCCGGACCGCATTGATATGCCTCTTGCTCAAAAAAGGGTATTTCGGTGAGTTCAACATGCTTTGGTAAAGCAACGGGTGGCGAACCCAACAACGTACGCATCTGCGGTGGGCTGGCACACGCACCCAAGCACAAAAGAAAAACGCCCACTAATAAGCGGGCGTTTAGGGTAGTCATAATTTATCGTTTAATTGAGCGGGTGAAGGGGAACACCTTGGTGAATCCGAGAATATCGGTCACTAGCAACACGATGAATACGGTAAATAGCAAACCAAGAACATCTCCGCCTGCAGGCAATTGGTCTAGTTTTCCGGCTATCTTGTGTGCTTCATCGTCGGTCAGCGCAGCAACGCGCATTTTCGCATCTCCTGCGGTCACGCCTTTCAATTGCAATTGCGCGAGTACATCTTCACGATCAATGAACGAGGCAATTTTGGCGCGATCTTGTCCCGCCAGTTCATGGGTAATAGCTTGATCTGTTTCTACCATACCTGCAAAAGCGGATTGCAGCGGCAAACCCATCGTGAGCAAGCTGACAATTACCATACGGCTAGTCCAGCACATAAAACGGGAAGTTTGTTGTGTCATCTTATTTCTCCTTGAGTTTAAAAAATCCAAATTATTCAGCACTAAAATCGAGGGTGCTTTCACGATTAAACTTAGCCTTCACGAAAATTCAACTACGCAAGCCCATCTACGGTTGAGTATAACAAACAATGACCAGTAAGAATTAGGGCAACTGTCGTCGAAATAGCTAGTACGAGAAAAGGTAAAGGGCTAACTAAACTCCTTAACAATATGCTGCTGCCTACGACTGATTGCGAGCTTTTCATCCAGCCCTTTTAACTTGACGTTCCATCCCGCGCTTTCAGCATTGTCATCGCCACCTCGCTCAAACCCTTCAATTTCTTCTTTTGCGACCAAACAATTTCGGTGGATACGCACGAAGCGAGCGGCAAACTCTGTCTCTAATGCCGATAAAGATTCTTCGATGAGATGTTCACTTTGCGCTGTGCGGATGGTGATGTATTTCAGCTCGGCACGTAGATATAATACCTTCTCGATAGGAATAAGCTGGATTTTACCCCGCTCGTGTACCGATAAATTTTTACGCGGCTCTGGTAATAAGTCACGCAATACTTCGGTTTGCACTGGTACAGAGTCGCGCGCGCGCGTGAGTGCCTCAAATAATCTGCCTAGCCGTATCGGCTTAAGCAGGTAATCGATGGCGTGCAATTCGAAAGCTTTAATAGCGTAATCATCATAAGCGGTGGTGAAAATAATCGCGGGCGGTTTAGACAACTTCTGCAAATGCCGTGAAAGTTCAATGCCATCCATTTGCGGCATTCTGATATCCAGAAGCACTACGTCGGACGGCGTATTCAGCAACATATCCAACGCTTCTTGCCCGTTACTTGCCTCACCTACAATATCCAGGGGCAACTGCACATTGCAATCATTCAATAAATCGCGCAAACGACTGCGAGCCGGCGGCTCATCGTCCACGATAAAAACGCGTAAGGCTAGTTGAAGCACTGCACTCATATAAGCTCCTTCACGACATACGGAAATGCGATTTCTACCCGATAAAAATCTTTGCCGACTTCAACTTGGTAATGCGCTTCCACATCAAATAATAATTCCAAACGCTCGCGAATATTACCCAGCGCTATTTTATTCCCTTTGTGCGCCCCTTCACTGCGCAACACACAGGGATTTTCAACTCTAATATGCATGCGCTTATCACTCATCTCCAAAGTGATATTGATGCAGCCACCTTGAGAAAGGGGTTCTATGCCATGATACACGGCGTTTTCCAGCAAGGGTTGCAATAGTAGCGGTGGTATCAGCGCATCATTTGGCACGTCTTTCAACTGCCAATCTATGCTCAGCCGCTCGCCCATGCGTAATTTTTCCAAGGCCAAGTATTGTTTGCACAATTTAATTTCCAAGCTCAATGGTGTCAGGTCTTGCACATCCGCCATCGCCATGCGGAATAGATCAGACATATCTTCCAGCGCTGCTTCTGCCTGCTTGGGCTGCGCGCGAACGATACCCAGCACTGCGTTAATTGTGTTGAACAAAAAATGGGGGCGAATTCGCGCACGCAATACCTGCAAACGCGCATCCAGCAAGGCGTGTGAAAGCACTTGTGTGCGCAGCCGAAAATACATGAGCAGAATGGCGCACACAATTACACTCAGCAATGCATAACGCACCACATCAAAATATGGTTCGCTGCCCATCGGGCGAAATAGATCTTTGCCAATTGAATAGATCACCAGCGTCACCGACATCACGATGACATTCACCACCAGCGTGCCGCGCCAATAGCTCAGCCGACTCAGCCACGGCTGCATCGCCCAAAGCAACAACAAGCTACTCAAGATGATGGGGGTTTGCAGAGCGGCAATTTGTATGACGTTATCCGGCACATCTGCCCAACTGTTCGCCAATAGCAATGCCAGCGTCAATGCCAGACCAATGTTGATGAGTAGGATGCGCAAGGTGATGCCAAGATTGCGAAAGTTAGGCAACCCATCAGCGCGGGTATTTTGTTTTATACTGCGCGCCTCATTCATGGCGGTGAAAAGTCAATTTTTTCATGCTCTTATTCTGGACAATATATGGCAAGCACACAAGATAAAAATACCTGGTCGGGCCGGTTCACCGAACCCGTAGCGGAATTGGTCAAACGCTACAC